>JAQWAN010000083.1 GCA_028707655.1 Bacteroidaceae bacterium | reverse complement strand
CATTGTTGCAAGAGAAATACAATGCTATACCTTTTGAAAATTTGATTTATAAATCTTCAGAGTCTAAATATCTTGTTAGCTATTCTCGTTCTTATAGCTTAAATGCTACGTTTAGAGTATTGGATGAGGATAATAATTGGGGAGTTTCTGAAGCATATACTATTGACGTTAATTAATTTATGAAAACTATGAAACGAATAACAAATATATTATTACTCTCTATGTTCCTTGTGTTAGTTGGGAGCTGTGTGGAGAACGACCCTGTTTATGAGAATTTCCCAGGGGATAAAGTAGCTTTTTCGTATGCAGTAACGGGCGACTATAGCCTAGATTACTTGGTGGGTTCAGCTATTCAGTTTACAAATATCTCGGAAGAAACAGGTGCTGTAACCTGGGACTTTGGAGATGGACAAACTTCTACTGAAGCAAATCCTACGCATAAATATGATGTAGCTGGTACTTACGAAATCTCTTTGACAATTGATGGTGTAGGAGTAGCGAAGGAAAAACTCTTTGTAAGTGATATCCTTTCTACTATTACTACAACTATTGATAGTGAGGTTTGTGAGGTTGCTGTTACACCGGTTAATTTCTCTGTATTTACACCAAATCCAAGTTCCCTTGATTTGACTTATACATGGATTTTACCTGCAGGAACAACCAATGATAAGGGAGAAACCGTTACAGAAATTGTAGCAGCAGACCCTGGTAAATTGATTTTTAATAATGTTGGTTCACAAAAGGTAACCTTAAAAACAAAATTGGGCGAACGTAGTCTGCAAGATGTAGTGGTAAATGTACAAGTAGGTTATAACAAACCTGCCAAGACTATCTACTATGCTGTGAAGAAAGGAAACGTGATGGCACTTAAGGTGATACCAGAAATTGAAGATGGTATTGGTAATTATCCATTTAACATGGGCGTTAAGTCTGGACAACATCCTATGAATCTACTTTTCAGTGATTCCTCTCTTTATATCTTAGATGCTGGTTCACAATTTACGTACATCAATGATGAAGATGGTGTGTTAGGTGATGGTGCAATCTCTGTGATGAAAAAAGATGGTAGCTCTGTTTCTGTTATGTTGAGTAACAAAGGCTATGCTTTTTATGATCCTTTCTACGGTTTTATCGACGGAGATAAATTGTATTTCTCTGACCGTAATACCGGTATCCGTAGCATTGATAAATCACTTCGTAACCTATCTTTTGATGTGGACGATAGTCGTTTTGCTTATTTTGTGGAAAATATCTCACTCCTTTATTATAACGCAGGTTATAGTTATGGTGCTATGAATGCTTGTTTTACTAAAACAGCAGATGGTACTTGGTATTGGGCAAAAACATATGGTTCAGCTGGTATCTATCGCTTTAAAGATAGTGATATCTCTGCATCTGACATCGCTGTTGGTGAAGCTGGTAAACCTTATCCTATCATCTCTGCTAATGTATTTATCAAATCGTTTGTGATTGATGAGAGTAGAGGAATGGTTTATTATGCAGTGCGCGATAAAGGTTTCTACAAAGCAACTCTTGCCGATTTCCTAACAGAGGGTAAGATAACAAGCACTAATCCTGGTACCTTGGTACAAGAGATGTCATCCGATAGTGAAGGTGCTAGTGGTGAGTATATTGATATTTGCCAGATGGTTCTTGATACAGATGATGGTTCTGTTTATTTTGGTTATCGTAAAGATGAAGTTTCTACTGTAGCTTCTGGATTGAAAAGATATAACCCAGCAACGAATAAGATTGAAACAGTGATAGATGGAGTAGATATTTATGGTATAGCTATTAATAACGAAAAATCTAAATTGTTCTAATACAAACAGGATGTATCTCCTCAATTCATGTTGAGGAGATACCTTTAATCCTATTTAATATAACGTATGAAAAAAATATTAAGCTTCTTTTTGTTGACGTTCCTAGTGACAATAGTTATGGCACAATCTCCTAAACGAGAATTTCGAGCTACCTGGCTTACAACAGTTTGGAGTATAGATTGGCCACATACAAAAATTACGTCTACGGGAAATGTTTCGCAGATAAACGCACAGAAAAATGAGATGATTCATCTCTTAGATTCTTTAGTTTCTGCACGTATGAATGCTGTTTGCTTTCAAGTAAGAAGTAGAGCCGACGCGATGTACAAATCTAGTTACGAGCCTTGGTCTACCGATTTGGTCTCTACACGAGGCTTGGAACCAGGATATGATCCTCTTGCTTTTGTGCTTGAAGAAGCGCATAAACGTGGTATCGAGGTGCATGCTTGGGTCAACCCCTATCGTTTTGAAAGTCAAACGGGTCAATGGACAGGAGAAGCTGGCGATTATCGCAAAGACCATCCTACATGGGTACTCGACCATAATGGTGCCTCTATCCTTAATCCGGGTATGCCGGAGGTTCGCCAACGTATCTCGGATATTATCGAAGAGATGATTACGAATTACGATTTAGATGGTGTTATTTTTGATGACTATTTTTACTTGTCAGGCACAACGGAAGATCAAGATTTATACGATTCGAGTGATACTAATGGTATGTCTATTGAAGATTGGAGACGTAGCAACGTTAATATGATGGTTTCTAAGGTGTATAATATGATTCAAACCGTTAAACCCTATATCCGATTTGGTGTATCGCCAGCAGGTATATGGGATGTGAATACTGCTATCGCTACTTCATACGGATTAACTTTGCCCGATGTATCGGGCGGATATGCTTATCATGGCATTTATTGTGACCCTATTGCATGGTTGGCAGAAGGTACTGTAGATTATATCTCACCACAAGTGTATTGGACCGTGGGTTCTACCTACGATTATGCCAAACTAACACCTTGGTGGAGTGAGACTGCAGAACATTTTGGTCGTCAATGTTATATAAGTCATTCTATCAGTGGTCTTGTTGCTTCTGCTGCTCCACAGCAAAAAGCACCTCGTTTAGCTGCAGCAGTTGACCCTGCTGATCAGTATAGTGAGGCAGGTATCTCTGAGCTAGAACGAAATATTATTGCACAAAACGCATCGCCATCTACTCGTTCTTTTGGACTCACCGAGGTGGGTGCACAAGTAGGCGTTAATCGTTCTTCCGATTCGGGTGATGCACCTGGTAGTATTTTCTTTTCAACCAATAAGATTCGTACAAAAGGTTTTACTACTTATTTGCGTAACGAAGTGTTTACACAACAAGCAATGGTTCCAGCTATTCATTGGAAGACCAGAGCCGTTGTTGACCCTGTGGTGAGCAATATTGTTAGAGAGAATGCATCTTTATCTTGGGATGCTGCTATGGATAATGTGCGCTATGCTATTTATGCACTACCTACTACAGAAAAGGAGAATGCACTTGCTTATACCTCCTCTTCTTACTATTTAGGTTTATCTTACACTACATCGTTTACGCTACCTACGACACTCGATTTTTCGACCACTACATTTGCTGTAGCCGTGGTAGATAGATATGGCAACGAATATACGCCTGTGGTAATGGGAGAGACAGCTGCTGATCTTGCAGCTCCTCAATTAACATCGCCTGTAGCTAATGCAGCACAAGTAACTCCTTTCTCTTTCCAATGGGAATCGGTTCCATCTGCTATTAGTTATGTATTGCAAGTGGCTACTGATGCCTCTTTTGATACGCTGATTTGCGGTCGTGAGGTGTTAACTACAGCATTTTCTACAGCATTACTTCCACCTTTATCTCAAGGTATCACTTATTATTGGCACGTTAAAGCAAAGGGCATAGGTAGCAGTAGTGATTTTTCGCCTGCTCAATCCTTCTCCCTGCTTACTTTTAAAGTTATTGCACCCGTCTTTGGGGATGATACTGTTGGTTTAACCCCAACTTTCCAATGGAGTGATGTGGCTGGTATTTCTACGTACACCCTAGAGATTTCTAGTACAACTAGTTTTTCTTCTTCTTATCTAGTCTATAGTAAAGAAGTGAGTGCTACGCAATTTGAATTGCCTGCTGGTGTGTTATCTGGCTTAACAACCTATTATGTTCGTGTTAGTGCGATGTTAGAGGGTGATGCGGTTTCTACCCCTATTTCTAGTTTTACTACACAAGAGGTGTTGCCAGTCGATCCACTTATCCTATCGCCTTTGCAGGATGATAATGTAGAGGGTGATCAAGTCACTGTTACTTGGAATAATGACCCCAATGCATTGCAATATCGATTAGAGTTGTCTACTTCTTCTAATTTCCCACGTGGAACAACCATTAAAACACTGGATAAAACCATTGGTAGTTTTACGTTCGAAGATTTAGAAAAGGATACCTATTACGTGCGTGTACGTGCCGATTATAAAAGCTTAGTTGGTTCGTTGGTTGTTACCGAGCATACCGAATGGTCGCCTGTTGTTTCTTTCAACTATTTAAGTGCCGACGGTGTTACTTTACTAAACAATCAGGAATGGTCTGCTTATGTTTATCCCGAACAAGATTCCTATTATTTACATCTATATATGGATGCACCTACGTTGGCTACTATCCGTATCTTTTCTTCTACCGGTGTGCTTGTAAAGAGTTGGAAGCAACAAGCTATACCACAAGGAGATATTACAATAGAATTGATAAACAAAAAATATGTTAAGGGTGTTTATTTTATCGAAATATCTACCCCTAAGAATGAAAAAAAATTACTGAAAATTATAATTTAATAAAAATATTGGATACATTGCAAAACGAAGAATGTATCCGATTCTAGTTTTTTAATTTTAAAATATCATATTATGAAAAAGTTATTACTCACAGTTGCTGCCGTTTTGGCATGCTTCGCAAGTGCAAATGCACAAACAACTGATCCTTCTGTTTATACAGATGTGGACGGTTATAGTTTAAAAAATGTTTGGATCCGCGCGGAAACAACCGGTAATAATCCAACAAATGAGTTGCTAGGTGGTTCTAGTATGTCTAGAGGTATGGCTGTTAAAGATGGTCAAATGCTATTTACATGGCGTAAAAGTACTAAAGTAAGCGACGATTTAACTACTGTAGAACACAAGATTGTTGTACTAGATGGTGCAACAGGTGCTAAAGTAAAAGACGTTGTTTTAGGTGAAGAAATTTTTGGTGATAATGGTTTAGGTAACAATGATATTCAAGTGGACAATGCAGGTAATGTATTAGTTTCTACTTTGGCTGTCAGCTTAAGTACCGCAGGTAATTTCCAAGTTTGGAAAGTAAATATGGAAGACGGATCAGGAACACATCTTTTAAGTAATGTTGAGATGGCTGGTGCTGATGATGCTCCTCTTCGTATTGACGCATTCGATGTATATGGTGATGTAAACGGTGAAGGTATGATTATGGCTGCTATTTCTGGTACTGTTTCAGGTGCTGGTGACTTAGTTATGCGTTGGGACATTACTGGTGGTGTAGTGAATCCAGAACCAACTGTAATTCAAATCCAAAGCTACTATCCATCTACTGTATTAGCTAGTGGAACAGGTCCTCGTGTTTGTATCGTTGACAACGATTATTTCTACTTAGACGGATTTACTGCTGCTCCTGCTTTATATGATATGGACGGTAACATCATCGAAAGTTTCGAATCTGCTCCAGATTTAGCTCCACTTCAGGTAGGTGGTAATGGTGTTGACGAATTCTCTATCAATGGTAAAAACTTCATTGTATATAACTATACAAACACTGTACCTTCTGATAATCCACAGACATGGAGTGTATGTGAGTTAGGTGAAGGAATGACATTTAGTGGCATGAAACAATATTTCATCTTCCCAGCAATGGGTGTTGGTGGCGTTTCTAATCCTGTTCGTACAGCTCTTCCACGTATCGAAGTGAAAGATAATGTTGCTACTCTATATGTATACGCTACTAACTCTGGTTGTGCTGTTTACAAATTTGGTAAATCAGCTGATGTAGATGGTGTTGCTTCAATGGATGTAAATGCATTGGCAATCTCTGCAACCGCTAATGGTGTTGCTATCTCTGAGGCTGCTCAAGTTGAGGTTTACAATTTTGTTGGACAAAAAGTTGCTAGTGCTGTATCTGCTAATTTTGTTGCTCTTCCTGCTGGAAACTACATTGTTAAAGCTACAACTGCTCAAACTTCAACAACTGCTAAGGTTATTGTAAAGTAAAGTTATGATTTATATAGGTTGTGGAATCTTTTTTCCACAACCTATTTTTTTTTGTCTTATTCCATAGATTCTTTGTTCCTTTTTCGTTTTTAAATCTCTGTTGATTAATCTGCTCATTTCGTTAATAGCCCTTTACTATGAAAAAAAATCAAGATAAGCCTAGCTTAGTTGCTGTGGCAAAAATAATCCGTCAATGGTGTTTTAGTGTAGCAGTGGTTCTTTTCTTTTCTGTCTCCACGGCAGGAGCAACCGAACTACTTATTCAAGGTACTACTTTCCAAGTAGATACTTTAGCTGCTATGAAAGTAGGTCCAGGTACATATTATACAGCGGTAAAATATTCTACCAACAGCAGACAACTCCGTGTTTTCTTTGTCTCTGTGGATGTTACCAATCCCTATATGTCTTTTCAAACCGTACTGGCTAAAGATTCTATCGTTACTGGCGAAATCACTTCGCAAATGGCTATCCGAAAAAGTACGGAGGGTAAACAATATATAGCGGGTACAAATGGCGACTTTTTTATGACCACCACTCCTGTTGGTCGTCCTATTCACGGCTTTGTTGCCGATAGTGAAATAGGACTTGTTCCTACCAATACGCCTCACGTGGGCTTTGCTGGGAAAATTCCTTTTATTGATCAACCCTCTTTTGCTGGTAGTGAGGCCAAAATTGGTACTGCTACCTATCCTATTTCTGGTGTTAACTCCACTCGTAATACGGACCAATTAATCGTTTTTAATACCATGAACGGTTACTATACTAAAACCAGTCCATATGGCACCGAGGTAGTGCTCCAATTGGTAGACGGTGTTTCTTGGGCAACCAATAAACCACTATCTTTTAAGGTTATAGAACGAATGGATAATAAAGGAAACACGCATATACAAAAAGGTCAGATTGTTTTATCGGGTCATGGTAAGGCAGCAGACTTTTTAAAATCTTTACAAAAAGATAATATCGTTGAACTTACTTTAAACTGTACATTAAATGATGCACTCTCCTCTTCGAATATCACGGCTCTCTTAGGTGGCGACCGTATGATTTTACAAGATGGCGTTGTGTTGGATAACGATTGGGCCGATTGGCATCCACGTACTTGCGTGGGCTATTCTAGTGACCGCTCTACCTTCTATTTTTGCTTGGTAGATGGAAGAGGTATCTCCTCTGGCGTTTCTACTAAACAACTAGCTGATATTATTAAAAGTGCTGGTGCAAGTACTGCTTTAAACCTAGATGGTGGTGGCTCTAGTGCTATGTACATCAAGAAATTAGGCGTGGTCAACACGCCAAGTGATGGCCAAGAGCGTGCTGTTGCCAATGGTTTGTTTGCCGTTAACACAGCACCAACAGATGCTGTGTTGGCAGCTATCGCTCCAACAAATACCACAATTAAACTGCCTCTATATGGCGAATACACCCCTGTTTTTTATGGTTATAATAAGTATGAGACCTTAATTGATACGAAAGTTAAAGGGGTTAAACTCTCTTGTCCTGCCTCTGTGGGATATATTGTGAACGACACCACTTTTGTTGCTACTGGTGCTAGTGGCACACTTACCGCTACTGTGGATGGTTTATCTACCACCATTAATGTGATTAATAGTGGAAATGTGCAACCTGCTCTTCGTCTAACGGAGGTTATAGTAGATGCTGCTCATCCCTATTTGATAGAGGTGCAATCGTTGGTGAATGATAAATGGATACCATTGAATGCGGCTTCTTTTACTTGGAAGATTGCTGATCCTACACTTTGTAAAGTGGAAGAGGGTAAACTTATTGGATTGAAATCTGGTACTACAAAAGTTACGGGTACTTTGGGCGAATTTAGTGTGGAGCTTACCGCAATTGTGCAGTTGCCTGCTTCACAAACCTTGTCTGTAGATCATATGGAAGATTTGTCTACTTGGACTTTAAATTCTAACTCGCCTATTGTTAATCCTACTTTATCGGCGGATGTTTTTCCTGCATCTCTCTCTTTTACCTTTAAAGGGGGCCGTGCTCCCTATTTACAGCTGTATAAGCTGATGCCTATGTATTCTATTCCTAAGGCGATTCGTTTGACCTTTAACCCCGGTGATTTAGCTTTGAGCAAATTGGTTATGTCC
>JAQWAN010000082.1 GCA_028707655.1 Bacteroidaceae bacterium | reverse complement strand
GAAACTCATATCAGAGGAGATAGCGCTCGACTGGAAATTAGCAACAATCACCATATTCATGGTAGCATGTTTTATACAAACACGTTTACCCAAGGTCCAGTCGCCAGAGCCAACTTGTGCCTCTACTGTACCGTTGATAAAGGCTTCAGGATATTTATTACGCAACGATAACATTTTACTATAGGCGTTGTATACCTGCATACGGTCTGCATCCTCGGTCCATTCCCAATGAGCAGGTTTTGCCTTCATCTTAGAATCTTCGTTATTCGTATTAGTGTCTGGGTCAAAGAACAACGATTTATTGTAAGCTAATTCCTCAAATTGCCATAACATTTTTGGTCCAGGAATAGCAGAGAACAATGCAGCTGTAGTGGCCATACGTTTGAAAGACAATTCATTATCCGATTTATCAATACCATATTGCGATACATAATAGCCCTGTTTTTCTTCATCATGACTCTCTTGATAAGCAATTAGATAATCATTACCCCATCCTCTATTCAATTTAGCCGAAGCATCACTTAAATCGGATCCAGTAGCGAAACCCATGTTACATTGTTTAGCTGGGTCAGCCATCTTATCCCAAGAAAGCATTCCGTAATCAACATAAGCTTTTTCTTCGTTACTATCGCCTAAGAATTCCAAAGCAAAATAAGCAGAAGGTTTCACACTCTTCACATAGTCATAGTAATCTTTCAAGATACCAATACGTTCAGAATTGTAGCCATCTGTGTTACTGTTTTGTGTAAAGCCTTTAGCTAAATCCATACGGAAACCGTCCACTTTGTACTCTTCCATCCAATATTTCAAAGAACGTTTCAAGTAGTTTTTTGTACCGGTATACGTATGTCTAAAGTCGTTATACACACTATAGCTATGAGGAGCGGTTACATTTAACCATGGGTTAACCGACAATGGACGATTATTGTCATCATCCCAATAGAGTTGCGCAAATGGGCTGTTACCCGTGCAATGGTTAAATACCATATCTAAGATAACGGCCATGCCACGTTTGTGACACTCGTCAATAAATTTCTTATAATCTACCTCACGGCCATACGCTTTATCCGCTGCAAAGAAATAAGCGGGACTATATCCCCAGTTTAAGTTACCGTCAAACTCGGTGATAGGCATCAACTCGATAGTATTAACACCTAGATTTTGTAGATAATCTAACTTCTCCATGGCTTTCGCTACAGAACCTTCTGTGGTGAAATCGCGTAACCACATCTCGTAGATTAATAAGTTACTCTTATCTGGTGCATCAAAATTGGTTACTTCCCAATTATAAGCGGCTTTACCGGGTTGAAGCACTGCAGCAATACCTGTGGTTTGTTCCTCAGGGAATGCGCGAATACCTGGATAGATAGTATAATCGGAATTAATCCATTTATCATTCCATTGGTCCATCACCTTGTTAGCGTAAGGGTCTGCCACACGCATCACTTTTCCACCTTTATTAGAGGCCATATATTGGAAGGCATATTCTTCACCTGGAGTCAAATTGTCCACAGTAATCCACCAGCTGTCTACCGAACTAGCAGTAGCGGTAGAACGATACATAGTTTGAGGTACCCAATTATTAAAGTCACCAATTAGGTAAACATCTGTAATATAATTTGTATTCGAAGGATTTGAATAGATAGGAGTATCAAAAACTAAGGTAGCAGATGTACCATCAGCAGAATAGTTAATACCACTCTCTACACCCTCAGGAAGAGCTTTATAAACAACTGTTCCTTTGTAGGTAATCAAACGAGTAGCCTCAACAGTCTCTCCATTAGCAGTAGCAGTTACTTTCACTTCGTGTGCGCCAGGGGTGTTAGCCTCATAGGTTCCTGTAATTTCTGTACCTGTCACGGTTGCTATGGAAGCAGCATCAACTGTTATAGTCAACGCACTGCTTACAGAAGCAACGGCTTTGATAGTAAAAGTTTTAGGAGATGTAATTAAAGGCGAAGTAGATGGGTCATCTATACGAACATGTAATCCATCATCGTAAACTTCATAAAAGAGGTTACTTGTTTGTGCACTAGCTGCTGCATTACGAAAAACGAATGCAAATTTTAAGATTTTCTCACTAGTAGGTACGTCATAAAACTCACGTACCGATGGGCCGATAACAACCTTGTATTGGTCGCCAGACACTTTGGTTAATTTACAAGAGGCTAGATTCTCACCCCAACCCGATTTAACATGACTCCAAAGGCCATTGCTTTGGTCAGTAACAACACCAGCATGCATATAAATATCGGTTGTACTACTAGCAAGTGGGGTATCCGTTGCATCAAAATAGATAGTAACGGCCTGGTTTTCTGTTGGAAAAGCAGGATCACTAGTGATCTGTCCATTGACGAATAGCCAAAAGGTGGACAATAAGAAAAAAAGGATTGTTTTTTTCATAAAAGTCAATTTATACTAAAAAAGGGAGAAGACTCAATATGCTCCTCCCTTTTTCTGATGTTATATAGATATTTAGTTCTTAATCGCTTCGAAGGTCTGTGGCTCTCTATTGAAGTACCATTTAATGGTATAAGTACCATCAGCAGCTACTACAAGGTTACCATCTGCACCAGTACAACCGGTAAGATCACCTAATTGATCAGGACCAATACCCCATGCCCAATCTGAATCGGCACGAAGTTTAAATCCTTCGTTGGCAACTAAGGATAAAGTAGCAGTCATGTACGATCCTTTTGCATCACGCTCTAACGTTAATGCTTGATCAGGTTGACCACCCCATCCATTAAATTGACCAACAAGGCCAAAGGAATCAGCACTGTTTGTTGCTTTTAATACACCAGTAGTTGTGTTAAAGTCAAATTGGTACCATGATTTAGTGAAAGCAGATATGTCTCCACCACCAGCAGTTACCAATGTAGACTCACCATCCACATCAATCACACCACCATCGCCCCAATCAGTACCCCATTCACCAATAGGAGAAATTTTCCATCCGTTAGCAGCTTTGCCATCAAAGAAAATTAAACCACTGTATTCGTCGGTAAACTTAGGTGAGAATAGATATTGAGAATTATCATGATTCCATGCACAGTAATCACCAACAATAAAAATCTTAGCAGGTTCATCTATGAAAGGAGTAACCGCTAAGCTCACTACATTGGAATAAACAGTTTCCATAGCTGTAGAGAAAGAAGCAGAAACACGCAATTCAAGAGACTGCGCAGCTTCCGTATCCGTTATCTCTGTAGCATATTTGTCTTGCAACTGACGAACCGCTTTGTTTAATTCTTCTGTAGTAATAATTTTATAAGTATCCACAGCAGAAGATACAACAACAGGATTAGCAAATACTTTTCCCGCATAATCTACCTCTAAGGTATAAGTTACGGCTACATCCACGTGGAAGTTAGTTACCGACCAAGCAAAAGTAACAGCAGGTGTACTTTTCTCCTTAGCACTCAACACAGAAGCGTCTTTATTGGCTACCAAATTACTTATTGTTACCTGTGATGAATCGTAAGTAACGGTATCCAAGTCGCTATCACAACTACTCGCCATGCCCATTAATAGGACAGACAGAAATAAATATTTTAATGTTTTCATTTTATCGAATTATTACTATTAATAACCAGGATTTTGTTGTAAGTTTCCGTTAACAGATAAATCGGATACTGGAATAGGGAAAACATTTTTATAAGAATTCACAGCAACACCAGTTGCTACTCCACCTTTGAAATCCCAAACATATTGACTGCCTGTATATTTTCCAAAACGAACTAAATCAGTACGACGCGTTCCTTCCCAATACAATTCGCGAGCACGTTCGTCAAGAACAAAGTCTAAGTCTAAGTCAGACTCAGAGATGTCGCCACCTGCACCACCATAACCACGTTCACGTAGTTTGTTAACTAAAGTAACGGCCTCCGCTTTTGTAGCACCAGAGCCACCACGCACAACAGCCTCAGCATACATCAAGTAAGCATCACCTAAACGAAACATAGGAAAATCCGTTTCAGGGAATGTAGTATCCTCACAAAGTGAACCATCTGATTTAACGTTGGTAAACTTATAAACAGCCCAACCTTCGGTTACAAACGTTCCTTCTGAAGTGGTTGTAATGGCTTCTGAACGACCATTTGAATCGAAGATACCACGTGCATCTGTTAACATAGCAGCGTCACGCATAGCAGGATCAAAAGTGTCAAATTTAGAAGTTAATCCAGATGTAGCACGATTGCCATCCCATCCTTCATTAACACCATCTCTATTTAAATCAACCGCTTTACCACTACGAGAAGAGGCTATTAAGTAGGTCATACCACCCCATGTTTTTGTTTTTGTACCATCAAAAACAATAGGGAAGATGATTTCTTTACTAGAGGTTATATTATTGTCTGCTTTAAAAAGATTAGCATAAGTTGTAGATAACGCATATCCCTCTGTAAACAAACGGTTACAAGCAGCTATACACTCTGTATACATTGCTTCACCCTTGAAAACCTCCGCATTTAAATACATACGAGCTAATAAGAAATCAACAGCACCTTGACTAGCACGACCATATTCTACAGCAGAAGGAGTAGGTAGGTGGTCGCGGCACTCATTAAGTTCTGTCTCAATCCAATCGAACAAATCGGCACGGGTAAGTGCAGAAGGAGCAAGACTATAGTTTTCCTCGGTAATAAAAGGAGGTGTAGCATATAAGTCCATCAACACTTCGTAAGCCAAAGCACGATTGAAACGAGCCTCTGCGACATATTGTGTTTTTTGAGCTGCATCTAATACAGAGCTAGCATTTGCTTGAAGAATAAATTCATTACACAATGCAACGGTAAACATACAACGTTGGTACACACCTTCAATGGATTCATTTTTAGTAGAGCTATAAAGCATTCCATTAATCTCAGGTACCCATGAGTTGCTCCATGCATTCTTACACTCGTCAGTAGTAATCACCTGCAAGTTCCAATAGGAACGAAGCAACTGCGCATTACCAGGGTCTAAGCCAGCAATATCTGTACTACCCTCACCATCTTGACCACTCATTGCCCAGACAGCATATATTTTGGCTATCGATTGATTGAAGGCTCCAGGAGTAGCATATGCTATTTCTGCGGTGGTAACATTGGGATCTAGAGGTTGAACATCTAAATCGCCCACACATGCGCTGAAACTTAAAACCGCTGCTGCGCATATTGATAATAAATATTTTATTTTCATCTGATTAAAAGTTAAGATTTAAACCAATTGTATATACTTTAGGACGTGGCCATGCACCAGCGTCGATATCACCTGTTTCAGGATCTAAACCAGAGTAGTTAGAGATAGTAAATACATTTTGAACTGATACAGAAACTCTACCTGAAAGTTTATCGGTAAAGAAACGTTTAAAGTTATAACCTAAAGTGATATTATCCATTTTCAAGAAAGAAGAATTCTCCAAGAATAAATCGGACATTTGTTGTGTCAATGTATTGGCTTGTGTAAATCCTGTTTCGTAAATAGATTTATACATATTGCTGATAAAACCCTGATTACCAAATGAACTAGCAGAAGAGTTTTCAGCAGCAAAAGCATTAAAGGTATAAGCACCTAGGTTAGCTCGCATGTTAAAGGCTAAATCGAAGGCTTTATAGCGGAAGTTCGAGGTAAATCCAAAGTAATATTTAGGCATTGGACTTTTGGTTAAATAACGGTCCGACTCTGTGATACGACCATCTTGATTACGATCTACAAAAGCGTTCTGGATTGGTTTTCCATCTACATCGTATACTTGTTGGTATACATAGAATGTACTAGGAGTGTAACCTACAAGATGTTTTTCGATATAAGAACCTGTACCATAACTCAAGCTACCAGTATTGATACCTGGATAATCTGGATTATCAGAAGGCGTTAGTTTAGTAATCTCCGTAGAGTTCCAAGTGGCATTAAAACCAACTTTCCAAGTAATATCTTTCGATTGAATAGCAATTGCATTTACATTAAACTCAACACCACGGTTCTTCATCTTACCTACATTGGCTGTAATTTCATTGGTGAAATTTGTTCCTGCTGGCGAAGTGATTGTGTTAAACAAGTCTTTTGTACGTTTCTCATAAAACTCTACCGAACCATTGATTCTATTGTTTAAGAAACCATAATCAATAGCGATATTAGTTGTAGCTGTTTCTTCCCATTTTAAGAACTTATTATACGCATTTGGTTTTAACAAATTAACACCTAAATAAGTGGAGTTAGGATTGGAACTAAACTGGTAAGATGGGATATAATCGTAGTTTCCAGAAATACTTTGTTGACCGGTTACACCATATCCAACACGAAGTTTCAAGTTAGAGAACACTTTTTGGTTCTTCATGAATGGCTCCTTGGTAACACTCCAAGCTAAAGCTGCGGATGGGAATACACCCCAACGGTTATCCGATCCAAATTTAGAACTACCATCACGACGTACCGTAGCAGTCAATAAGTAACGATCCATCAAGGAATAATTCAAACGTCCAAAGAAAGAAACTAAATACGACTCAGAAGGAAGGCGATAAGCACCCTCTTTGTTGTATACAGTACCATCTTCAGAAGCTACCCAACCTGATTTTTCAACAGTTGGATCTACAGAAGGATCGTAATTGTTTGATTCAAGACTATAATCGGCTTGATAGAAATGTTGCCAAGAATAACCTGCTGTTACATCAAAACGACTTTGAATAGAAGGCACCTCTTTTACATAGTTCAAATAGAAATCTAATACTTGATTACGACGAAGATTGCTCCAATCACTACGGGTTCCTATGTTAGGGAAGTCTGTATTACGAGCAGCCATGTAGGAATTTACATTATCCGAAGAATGACCCTCACCTTTTGCAACATCTAAACCTAAATTTAATGTAGCTTTCAATTCTGGTAGGAAGTGCATCTTATATTCTATTTTAGCACTACCAATAAAACGTTTAGTGGTTCCTTCGTCTACACGGTCGTTAAGCATAGACATTGGATTAACACTAGCTAGTCGGTTAATGGTTCCATTCTCGTTGATGGCATTATAATAGCCATTATAAGGAGTAGCACTACCATCTGCATTAGCAGGGAAATAAACCGGTTTGGTTGGGTCGTAAAAAGCAGCTGCACTTACAGCATCAGAATTACCATAATCGTTGTTATTAATACTTCCTTTTGCATTTAAAGTTAGTTTTAAATGATCGTCCAAGAAAGATGGAGAAACATTAAAACCAGCTGTATAACGTTCATAATTAGAATTCTTAATGGTACCATCCTCGTTCTTATAACCTAAAGAAACACGGAAAGGTACGCCCATCTTATTACCAGATACACTTATATTTTGGTCGGTACCAAAAGCAGTTTGGAAGATTTCGTCTTGCCAATCGGTTGCTTGATCAGGATATTTATTAAGGATAGCATGTGCAGCATCACCAGCATCTGTTCCTAGTGGGTAAGTAGCATCAAACACATCACGTAGTTGTTGTGCGTCTAATGTTTCAATACGTTGAGAAGGATCGCTAACACTATAGGTGCTTGAATAGGCCACCTTGATACCATCTGAAGTACCCTTTTTAGTAGTAATGATGATAACACCATTAGAAGCACGAGAACCATAAATAGCAGTTGCTGAAGCATCTTTCAATACAGTCATGGTCTCAATATCATTTGGATTGATAGCAGATAATGGGTTACGCATACCTGGAGCAGCATCGCTAGTAACAGGTATTCCATCAATAACAATCAATGGGTCGTTACTTGCATTTAAAGAAGCACCACCACGAATACGCATGGTAACACCCTCTCCAGGACCTCCCGATGAAGGTTGAACAAATAAACCAGACACTTGGCCTTGCAATAACTCTTGTGGTGAAGTGATGGCTCCTTTGTTAACATCTGCCTTAACAGAAACAACAGATCCACTTAAATCACTCTTTTTCATGGAACCATAACCAATAATCACTGTTCCTTCTAACAGAATTGCATCATCTTCTAATACAATTTTTAGGTTTTGACCAGCTTTAACTTCTTGGGTGGCATAACCAACGAAAGAAATAGTAAGTGTAGCATTTTTAGGTGCCAAGAACTTAAAATTACCATCTAAATCAGTAATAGTACCGTTCATTGTACCCTTAACGGTTACATTCGCACCAATGACAGTCTCACCACTTTTATCTTGCACATTACCAGACACGGTAATTTGTTGTGCAAAAGCGTTTACTGACAAAAACAGCCCTAACAATAGGGGTAGAACCTTGCGTAGGGTTCTAGAATTCACTTGTTTCATGCATTTTAAATTAAAGTTAACATTTAAATATCTATATTATTTTTCTTTCTTGC
>JAQWAN010000081.1 GCA_028707655.1 Bacteroidaceae bacterium | reverse complement strand
GTATACAATGCGAACCATCAACCGTTGGTTGTAAAGGGTACCTACCAGTTAGTGGCCTTTCCTGTATCCGATACTCCTGTTAGTTCAAACAGCTTATTAAACGATGCATTCGACCAGACGAAAGTCTCTTTTGTTTCGTTAGCTAAAAAAGAATACGATACCTTGTTACGCGAGAATCGAAAGGTGGGAGTGGCACAACCTTTTACCACCGATGCGCCCTTGGATCTATCGGCATGGAAAAAAATAGAGAGCGGTGCATATGGCTTACTGCTTTGTTTTACAGATGAGGCGGGAGAAGCGCATTACTATTCTGCCCGTTTCCTTCTCTATTCGCAATTGGATAGCAAAACGCCTGTTAAATGTAGGGGATGGTTTAAGGTGTTGCGAGCAGAGTACGATGCCACACATCCTGCTGCTTTGCTATTTGGAACGAGTGAAAACCAGGTGTATGTGATGTGCCGTGTGTATAGTGGAAAACGTCTTCTTACCACCTCCTCCTTCTATTTATCCAATACGGTGCAGCGTTTTGATTATCCACAGACCGATGAATCGGGTCAACCGATTAAAGTGGAGTTTGCTTTTGTTCGCGATGGTGAGCTATATCGTATGGATGCTTCTTTCTCCAAAAGTAAACGCTCCAAAGAATTAAAGCTGAAATGGAAGTCGTTTAGAGATTTATTGGAACCTGGACAACAGGAAACGTGGACATTACAGATAATGGGGATAAACCAGGAGGCACAAAAAGCGGAATTAATGGCTACTATGTACGATGCCTCGCTCGACCAATTGGCTTTTCATACATGGAACTTTACCTTAAATAGAATGGTGCCCTATTATCCTACGATTTGGAAATTTTCTGTAGGAGAAAATGCGCGTTTTTGGTTCCATTTCCCACTTCAGCTACAGGAGATGGAGCAGCATCTGCTGCGTTACCAAACGCCAAAGACTATTGATGAATATCCGTTTTTCTCAGCTTATAGACAACCTGGAAATGTTCGAATGATGGCTCGTGCGGGTGGAATACGTATCAAAGGGGCGGCTTCTTTATCGAATGAGGATATTGTGGCGAAGGAAGAAATGTCGCGTTTTTCACGCATTGAAGATGCTGCAGAGGAGGTGATTTCCACAACTGAAAATGGAGCGCAAAAACAATCGAAAACCGCCACCCCACCCCGTAGTAATTATGCAGAAACGGCTTTTTTCTATCCACATCTACGTACCGATAAAAAGGGGGAGGTAGAAATCTCCTTTACCCTGCCAGAGGCGTTGACTTCTTGGAAGGTAATGTTGCTTGCGCATACCCAAGAGATGGAGTATGGACAGTTGATAAGTAAGGTGGTAGCTAATAAAGCCTTTATGGTGTTACCTAATATACCGAGATATGTTCGTGCGGGCGATGAGGTGACTATCTCTTCGGCCATTATGAATCGTTCGTTGCTTGTACAAAAAGGGAAAATTCGTCTCGAACTGTTCGACCCTGCTACGGAGAAAGTGGTGTTGTGTCAGAAGAAATCTTTTGAGGTAAAGGTTGCTAAAACGGCAACGGTCGATTTTCAGTTTAAAGTAGATGGCGATCTATCGCTACTTGCGGTTCGCATAGTGGCAGAAACAAAGCAGGC
Source organism: Bacteroidaceae bacterium (assembly GCA_028707655.1). Taxonomy (GTDB): domain Bacteria; phylum Bacteroidota; class Bacteroidia; order Bacteroidales; family Bacteroidaceae; genus JAQWAN01. Next base: position 6,689 of record JAQWAN010000081.1, on the reverse strand, counting down.
TAGTGATGGGGAGCAACATTATCTGCCGGTGCTAAGTAGTAAACAGTGGATAACCGAAGCTGTTCCGTTCTCCTCTTATCAAAAGGGAGAAATCAGTATTGCTACCGATACACTCTTTAACCATGCCAGTCAAACGGCTACGAAACGTAGACTCTTGGTAGAGGTTACAGCGAATCCGCTTTGGAGTGCTTTGCAGGCACTACCTAGCTTGAGCACATCTACCACTAACGATGTGTTGTCCATAGCTGCAGCTTATTATGCTAATACGTTAGCTTCTACCATTGTGACCACCTATCCACGTATAGAGCGTGTCTTTGAACAATGGGAACAAAAGGGTGGAACACATCACGCCTCTCCTTTGCAACTAGATAACGACCTTAAGAAAATCTTAGTAGAAGAATCGCCCTGGATGGTAGAAGCCGACCAAGAGCAGACGATGCGTCAATTGCATACCCTGTTCTTAGATAAAAATGCGATGCGTGCTAAGAATGCGGTCCTCGTCCGACAGTTAGTGGAGCTACAGTTATCCGATGGTTCTTGGGGCTGGTTCCAAGGCATGTCGGGTAATCTATCTATCACGAATAGGGTGATACGCCTATTGTTACGCCTACAACAAAACGATGCTGCTGCTCTTTCGCCATCGTTGGTTGAGGCTTTAAGAAGGGCTAGAAGCTATGTCACGAATCAGCTGACAGAGCGTTACGCGCTTCTAACCGCAGCGGACAAAGAGCATATTACCTCTCTAGATGCGGCTACCATGCACTATCTCTATTATAATGCACTAGATAAAACGGCTTTATCGGCTGCTGATGCTGCGCTGCATGCTTCATTACTACCTTTATTGCTAAAGGTAAAGCAAGAAACCATAGCAGATAAAGCTATAGCAGCTATGGTACTCTTTAAGGCTGGAAAGAAAAAGGAGGCACAAGCGTTGCTCCTTTCTATTCGTGAATATTCGGTCTATACTGCCCATGCTGGTCGTTACTTTGAGCGAACTAAAACCGTTGGTCGTGATTTGATAGCTACACAGACGTTGGTACTAGAGGTTATGCATCAGCTTGCACCCGACCCACAGTGGGAGGAGCAGCTAAAACGTTGGTTACTCTTGCAGAAGAGAGTACAACAATGGCGTTCGCCACTGGCCACGGTAGATGCTATTGCTGCCTTATTGCTGGAGGAGGATAATCGTCTGCAAGAGATGCCGCTAACACTAACGTATGGCAAGCAGCAAATCCATAGTGATAAAGATGGTGTAGGTTCTATAAAAGTTACGTTTACCGATAATCAAATTCTAGCGAAACAGCCTGTTGTAATTCAAAAAGAGAACGATGGACTAGCTTGGGGGGCTGTTTATGCACAATTCCTCGAAGAGACAAGCAAGATAAAAGCGAGTCGTGGGGTCTTGCAGATGGAGCGACAATTACTGCTTCTGCGCGCGGATGGAGCACTAAAGAAAGGCGTGCCTATCTTGCCCGGAATGGTTTTGCACAATGGTGATAAGGTGGTTACACGACTAACGATCCATGTGGCACAAGATGTTGATTATGTGCAGCTGATGGACCAACGTGCTGCTTGTATGGAAGCGGAGCAGCCGCTTTCTGGTACTGTTCACCAACCTTCGGTAAGTTATTATAAATCAATGAAAGATGCTACTACGCACTATTTCTTTGAGCAGCTAAAAAAGGGAGCTTATGTGATAGAGGAAAGCTATTTTATTTCCCGAAGTGGTGTTTATCAATCGGGCATTGCTACCCTGCAATCGGCTTATGCACCTTCGTTTATATCGGTAGCTCCATCTATCCTTTTAAAGGTGAATAAATAGGATGCGTTTATTTTGTTTATTTCATGCGAAAAATCTACCTTTGTTAATTCTAAGTTTAAAAATTAAAAAAATCAATATGAAAGATTTTCTGAAAATGACAGGTGCATCTATCCTTGGTGTATTTTTGTCGGCTATACTATTGTTCTTTGTCGGGATGTTGCTTCTAGTTGGTGTGGTTGCTACAACCGATTCGGAAGTAAAAGTACGCGACAATAGTGTAATGATGTTGAAGCTGGATGGTGCTTTAACGGAACGTTCCATCAGTAATCCTATTGCTGATTTTTTGGGTAAAGAGGAAGATAACATGGGACTGAATGATGTGCTTTCAGCCATCAAAAAAGCAAAAGAGGAATCTAATATCAAGGGACTATATCTTCAGATGGGTAGTATGGGCGTGGCTCCTGCTTCCTTGTTAGAGATACGTAAGGCTTTAGTCGATTTTAAAAGCTCGGGTAAATTCTTGGTTGCTTATGGTGATAGCTATTCACAAGGTGGCTACTACTTAGCCTCTCTAGCGGATAAAATTGTTTTGAATCCTATTGGTGCAGTAGATTGGAAAGGACTTGCTGCAAAACCAATGTTCTATAAAGAGTTATTAGACAAAGTGGGTATTGAGATGCAGATATTTAAGGTTGGAACATTTAAATCTGCTGTGGAACCATTTATCATGAATGAGATGAGTGAACCTAACCGTTTGCAAATAACGGAACTCTTATCCTCTTTGTGGGGACAAATCCTTACGGATGTATCTGCTAGTCGCCATCTTTCTAAAGAGGAACTCTCTACTTTAGCCGATAATCTTGTTTCTATGCAATCGGCACAAGCTTGTGTGGATGCTAAGTTAGTGGATACGCTGCTCTATAAAGATGAGATGTTGAGCTATCTTAAAGAATTGGCGGGCGTAGATAAAGAGGACCGATTGCACACGCTTGAGGTCAACGAGATGAAAAATGTAAACAATAAAATAGCTAAAGATAAGAGTGGCAATGTGATTGCTGTTTATTATGCTTTTGGTGGTATTGACGATGGAAAAGAGGGCACTGGTATTCATTCGGAGAAGGTGATGAAAGAGTTACGCGGCTTACGTTTAGATGAAAATGTAAAAGCTGTGGTATTCCGAGTAAACTCTCCTGGTGGTAGTGCTTATGGCTCGGAACAGATATGGCGTGAGTTGATGCTGCTAAAAGCTGAAAAACCATTGATTGTTTCCATGGGTGATTATGCGGCATCTGGTGGTTATTATATTTCTACCGCAGCGGATACTATTGTAGCAGAACCTAGTACTATCACAGGATCAATTGGTGTGTTTGGCATGTTTCCCAATAGTGAAAAATTAATCCAAAAAGTGGGCTTACATTTCGACTTAGTAAAAACAAATAAATACGCCGATTTTGGTTCTCTTAATAGACCCTTCAATGCTGGCGAAAAAGGTTTTATTCAATCGAATGTAAATAGAACCTATAAGCTCTTTGTACAACGTTGTGCAGATAGTAGAAACATGTCTACATCTGCTATCGAGGCTATTGCTGAGGGGCGCGTATGGACGGGTGAGCGTGCAATACAACTTGGTTTAGTAGATGTTTTAGGTAACTTAGACGATGCTATAACTATTGCAAAAGAAAAAGCGGGTATTGAAAATTATACCCTATTGTCTTATCCCGATAAACCCTCTATCTTTGACCAATTCAAGATGGGCTCTTCTGATAACTATATCACTACTGCACTCACCTCTCTTTTTGGTGAGTATATAGATGGTTTTGTTTGGTTGAACAATCTAGATAAAATGGATCGCGTGCAAGCTCGCTTGCCTTATCAATTAATTATAAAATAAATGAGTCATTTTTCATTTCGAGTTTCTAGATGGATGTTCCCATTTGCTTTGCTATATGGCTTAGGCGTTTGGGTAAGGAACCTATTGTTCGATTTGAAAATCTTACACTCTCGTTCGTTCCAATTACCGGTTATCTCGGTTGGCAATATGACAGCTGGAGGAACGGGTAAGACCCCTCATGTTGAATATCTGATTCGTTTGTTAGCTGGCCAACACCAAGTGGCGGTGCTAAGTAGAGGGTATAAACGAACCTCCAAAGGCTTTCAATTGGTAGAAGAAAACACCCCAGTTGACGAAGCTGGCGATGAACCTCTGCAGATGAAACGTAAATATCCAGCCATCTATATGGCTGTTGATAAAGATAGATGCCATGGTATTGACCAATTGTGCAGCAATCCGAAAACCGATAACCTAGAGGTGGTGCTCCTTGACGATGCGTATCAACATAGATATGTTACACCTGGTGAGAATATTTTACTGGTGAATTATCATCGGTTGATTAGTGAGGATTGGCTTTTGCCAGTGGGACGATTAAGAGAACCTTTTATGCAAAAAAGAAGAGCCTCTATCATTATTGTTACCAAATGTCCGGAGATGTTGTCTCCTATTGAATATCGAATTCTACGGAAAAAGATGGGGGTTTATCCCTATCAATCCCTTTTCTTTACCTCAATAGGTTATCGTAAACTGACTCCTCTCTTTACTACTTCATTGCCTGAGTTAGAACTAAAGGAACTAAAAAAGACGCAACAGATATTGCTTGTCACAGGTATTGCTTCTCCAAAAATTCTAAACGAAAAATTGAGTCAGTATACTTCGCATATTGACCTCTTATCTTTTGCGGACCATCACCGCTTTACAGAAAATGACATGAAAATAATGGAGCAGCGCTTCTTGGCTCTAGAGGAGAATAAGCGCTGTATTGTTACCACCGAGAAAGACGCAATGCGCTTGTTTACATTGCCCTATTTTCCCGATGCTTTGAGACCTTTTGTGTATGTACTGCCCATAGAAGTTAATTTTTTGAGAAACGGACAGACTAATTTTAACAACTTAATAACAAACTATGTTAACAAAAATTCAAGAAACAGCAAGTTATCTTAAAGGAAAGATGACAACAGCTCCTGAAACAGCTATTATTTTAGGAACAGGATTAGGTAGCTTAGCTACTGAAATCACAGAAAAATATGAAATAAAATACGAAGAGATTCCTAATTTTCCAGTATCCACAGTAGAGGGACATAGTGGAAAACTTATCTTTGGTAAGTTGGGTAATAAAGATGTGCTTGCTATGCAGGGACGTTTTCATTACTATGAAGGCTACGATATGCAAGCAGTTACTTTCCCCATTCGTGTGATGCGTGAACTAGGCATTAAAACACTCTTTGTGTCAAATGCAGCGGGTACTACCAATGATACTTTTGAAATTGGCGACTTGATGATTATCACCGACCATATCAACTTCTTCCCCGAACATCCATTGCGAGGTAAAAATATCCCTTACGGCCCTCGTTTCCCAGATATGAGTCAGGCCTACGATAAAGGCTTAATTGAAAAAGCAAAATCTATTGCTGCAGAATTAAAGATTGCAGTAAGAGAGGGTGTTTATTTAGGTACACAAGGACCTACTTTTGAAACGCCAGCCGAATATAAGATGTTTAAAGTAATGGGCGCGGATGCGGTAGGTATGTCTACTGTTCCAGAAGTGATTGTTGCTAATCATGCCGGCATAAAAGTGTTCGGTGTTTCCGTTATTACAGATATAGGTGTGGAGGGTAAAATTGTTGAAGTCTCTCATTTAGAGGTTCAAAAAGCAGCCGACGAAGCACAACCAAAGATGACAACCATTATGCGTGAGCTCATCAATCGTTCTTAATTAAAATTATATATGCAATCTAACAATCGAACAGAAATAGCTACTTTAGGTGAGTTTGGTCTTATCGACCATCTCACAAAAGATCTTCCTTTGCAAAATGCGTCTTCTCTTTATGGAGTAGGCGATGATGCAGCTGTACTTAACTATGCACAGAAAAAAGTATTGGTAACCACCGATTTGCTTATGGAGGGCATCCATTTCGATTTAGTCTATACGCCTCTAAAGCATTTAGGCTATAAATCGGCTATGGTTAACTTTTCCGATATCTATGCCATGAATGGTACACCAAAACAAATAACGGTTTCAATAGCTCTTTCAAAGCGTTTCTTTGTAGAAGACTTAGAGGAATTTTATGCAGGCCTGCGATTGGCTTGTGCAGAGCATCATGTGGACATTGTAGGTGGAGATACCACCTCCTCTTTAACCGGATTGGCCATTAGTATCACCTGTTTGGGTGAGGCGGATGAGGATGAAATTGTTTACCGCAATGGAGCTAAAGAAACAAATCTTGTTTGTGTCTCTGGTAATCTTGGAGCCGCATATATGGGACTTCAATTATTGGAGCGCGAAAAGGCGCTGTTTGGCAATAAGACAGATGTTCAGCCCGATTTCTCTGGAAAGGAATATCTGTTGGAACGTCAATTAAAACCAGAAGCTCGCAAAGATATCATCGATAGCTTACGCAAAGAGAAGATTAAGCCAACCTCCATGATGGATATCTCCGATGGATTATCATCCGAGATGCTACACATCTGTAAACAGAGTGGTGTGGGATGTCGTTTGTACGAGGAACACCTCCCTATTGATTATCAAACAGCGGTTATAGCAGAAGAGTTTAATATGAATCTTTCTACCTGTGCTTTAAATGGTGGAGACGATTATGAGCTACTGTTTACCGTGCCTGTGAGTGATCATGATAAGGTGGTGGCTATCAAAGATGTACATGTGATTGGTTATATTACAAAACCTGAATTGGGTAGCGCATTAATCACACGTGATGGACAAGAATTCGAGTTAAAGGCGCAAGGCTGGAACCCGTTGGAAGATAAATAAACAAGTAAAAAAGCTCTCTGCATTTCTGTAGAGAGCTTTTTTTTAAATAAAACTGCTGGTATTGTTTGGAGTATGTAGTTATTTTTATACCTTTGCAATCGCAAAAC
>JAQWAN010000080.1 GCA_028707655.1 Bacteroidaceae bacterium | reverse complement strand
TCACTTGTGCTTGTGGTGCAATTATGTTTTGAAAGTAGAAGGATATGCCGGAGATGAGGAAACAAAAGACAATGAGCGGTCGCATGATGCGTGTTAATGGGATGCCTGCTGCTTTCATGGCTAGTAGTTCGTAGCGTTCGCCAAAATTACCAAAGGTGATGAGGGAAGCTAAAAGAACGGCAAGGGGTAGCGAAAGGGGGACTAAGGAGAGTGCAGAGTAAAAGAAAAATTGTGCCATGATGTTGATGTCTAGGCCTTTGCCTACTAAATCATCAACAAATCGCCACAGAAATTGCATCATAAAGATAAATAGGCAGATAAAAAAGGTGCCTATAAAGAGCTGAAAAAAACTCTTAAGTATGAATAAATCTATTTTTTTTACTGGACGCATTGTTGCCTTATGGAATTAAGCTATATGGCTACAAAAATAGTATAAAAAAAGCAGATGCTTGGTAGTATTTTGTTATTTTTATAAATTTACATACCGTAGGTTCTTCGCAAAGATTCTATTTGTGCGTTCCAAATCTCTATCATCTCCTCTTTCTCGCTTCTTTCAGCATAATCTGTAATTTCCAAAACAAAATGATCGGTTAATTCATTGTGTGTCATTTTTATTTCAAAATAGGCCGTGTCATCCTCATCGTCTGTCCAATGAAAGCGTACGTAACTATATTTTTGCAACTGGATTAGCTCGGCTGTTCGCCTCTCTGTTTCTCCCCATATAAAAGTGAAGTGGTTTGCTTGGATGATTACCTCTTCTGAGAACCAATTGGAAAGTCCTGTTGCAGTACTGATAGTATTCCAGATAATCTGCTTAGAGGTTCCACTCAACGCAAATTCTAATTTGAATTTTTCAGTATTCATGTGTGTCTCATTCTATAAATTTTCGCTAAGTTAATCTTTTTATACTAAAAGTTATCATTTAGGGTTATAATAACGTCTTAGATTTGCTCTTTTGCTAAAAAAAAAGTATGGAAATATAGCGAATGCAGCATCTTTTTACCACTTCTTACTTAAAAGTGCTTAATAATAAGTAGTTTTGCAAGCACTAAATTGTCTAATTAAAAGATTAGAACTAATTTTGTGTGCTTTTTTTAGAGTAGAAAATAAGAGTAATAATTAAAAATAATTGTCAGAATGAACGTTTCATTACAAAACATTGACAAAGTTAGTGCTAGACTAACTGTGAAAGTAGAAAAAGCTGATTATCAGGAAAATGTGGAAAAATCTTTGCGTACTTTTCGTAAGAAAGCAAATGTACCCGGTTTTCGTCCTGGCATGGTTCCTATGGGCTTGGTTAAAAAACAATATGGTAAATCTGTATTAGCGGAAGAAGTAAACAAGATGCTTCAAGAGAAAGTATATGCATATATTCGTGAAAATGAAGTAAGCATTTTAGGAGAACCTCTTCCTGTAGAAGATCAAGTAATTGATTTTGATAATAGTGAAGATTTTGAATTCATGTTCGACCTTGCTTTGGCTCCAACTTTTGAGGCTAAAATCACTGCTGAAGATGAGATAGACTATTATGATATTGAAGTATCTGAAGATGCTGTTGAACAACACGTTAAGAATTATACACAACGTGCAGGTAGCTACGAAAAGGTAGAGACCTACCAAGATAACGATATGCTTAAGGGTTTGATGGTAGAATTGGACGAAGCAGGCAACGTTAAAGAGGGTGGTATGCAGGTTGAAGATGCTGTTATGATGCCTTCTTACATGAAAGATGAAGATCAAAAAGCTTCTTTTGCAGATTGTAAAGTAAATGATGTTTTAGTATTAAATCCACGCAAAGCTTTTGGTGGCAACGATGCTGAGATTGCTTCTTTATTAAAAGTAGAGAAAAAAGAGATGATTGCTGACCTACAATCTGATTTTAGTTACCAAATCAACGAGATTACACGTCACGTGGATGGAGAACTAACACAAGAAATCTATGACCAAGTGTTTGGCGAAGGTGTTGTGAAAGATGAGGCGGACTTCAGAGCTAAGATCAAAGCGTCTATTGCACAACAATTTGTTGCAGATAGCGATTATAAGTTCTTACTAGATGTTAGAAGCTTCTTAATGGAGAAAATTGGTAAACTTGAATTCCCTGATGCTTTGTTGAAACGTATTATGCTTATCAACAACGAAGAAAAAGGCGAGGAATTTGTTACTGAAAACTATGATAAGAGCGTAGAGGAGTTATCATGGCACCTTATCAAAGAGCAATTGGTGAAAGCTAACGATATCAAAGTGGAGAAAGATGATATTGAAAATATGGCAAAAGAGGCTACTAGAGCTCAGTTTGCACAATATGGTATGATGAATGTTCCAGATGATATGTTGGCTAACTATACCAAGGAGATGTTGAGTAAGAAAGAAAGCGTTGAAGGATTAGTAAATCGTGCAGTAGAGTCTAAATTGGCCGCTGCTCTTAAAAATACGGTAAAACTTAATCACAAATCTATTGCTGTAGCTGATTTCAATAAAATGTTTGAATAATTAGTTACGGTTTTTTTTCTAGAAAGTAGGCCTTGAGCTAAAACTTTTGTACTTTTGCTAATCTCAATGTATAAAAGGTGGGGCTAAAGGCCTACTTTTTCGATTTGTACTTATTATAAATAAAGAAATAACCATGAGTGATTTTAGAAAATTTGCAACCAAACATTTAGGAATGAATGGGATGGTTTTAGATGATGTAGTAAATAATCAAGGTGGATATATCAATCCATATATCCTAGAGGAACGTCAGTTAAACGTGACACAAATGGATGTTTTTTCGCGTTTGATGATGGATCGTATTATTTTTTTAGGAACCGAAGTGAATGAGCATACAGCTAATACGCTGCAAGCACAATTGCTTTATCTTGATTCTGTGGAACCGGGTAAGGATATCTCCATTTATTTAAATACTCCTGGAGGATCTGTTTATGCTGGATTAGGTATTTATGATACCATGCAATTTGTAACGAGTGATGTAGCTACTATCTGTACGGGTTTAGCTGCTTCAATGGGCGTTGTGCTTTTAGTTGCAGGTAAAGAGGGTAAACGATCGGCCTTACCACATTCTCGTATCATGATGCATCAACCTATGACAGGTGTTCCTAATGGTACGCAGGCCTCTGATATAGAGATTACTGCAAGGGAAATGGCTAAGAGTAAAAAAGAATTATACACCATTCTCGCTGAACATTCTCATAACGATTTTGAACGTATCTGGAACGATTCCGATCGTGACTTCTGGTTGACTTCAGCCGAAGCAAAAGAATATGGAATAATCGATAATATATTTACGAAGAAATAGTAGTAAGAATAGAGTCAGTGATAACGATAGTTGAAAAAAATTGGAAAAAACAAAAAAAAGAAAATGCAATTTTTGCGGTAGAACGGATGAGGAGGTAACTTTTCTTATACAAGGTATCGATGCTAATATTTGTGATGACTGTGCCAAACGTGCATATGAGATATCCGAAGAACTAGTGCAGCAAAATGCGCCTAAATCGGATTTAGAATTAGAAAAAGTGCCTCGACCTATTGAGATTAAGACATTTGTTGATCAATACGTTATTGGACAAGATAATGCGAAACGTTTTCTTGCTGTAGCGGTATATAACCACTACAAACGGTTAATGCAACAAGACTCAGAAGATGATGTGGAGATTGAAAAATCGAATATTATCATGGTTGGTAGCACAGGTACGGGTAAAACATTGCTTGCTAAAACAATTGCTAAGCTCTTAAAAGTGCCTTTTACCATTGTGGATGCCACCGTGTTAACGGAAGCTGGCTACGTTGGAGAGGATATCGAAAGTCTTTTAACACGCCTCTTACAGGCGGCAGATTACGATGTGGCTAAAGCGGAGCAGGGTATCGTGTTTATTGATGAGATAGATAAGATTGCTCGTAAAGGGGATAACCCATCTATCACACGTGATGTAAGCGGTGAAGGTGTACAGCAAGGATTATTGAAATTGTTAGAGGGCGCTGTTGTTAATGTTCCCCCACAGGGAGGACGTAAGCATCCTGACCAAAAAATGATTCCAGTAAACACAAAAAATATCTTGTTTATTTGTGGTGGTGCCTTCGACGGTATTGAACGTAAAATTGCACAGCGCATGAATACACATGTGGTGGGTTACCAAAATGTTCGCGACCATTCATCGGTAGATAGAACAAATTTTATGCAATATGTTATGCCGCAAGATTTGAAGTCTTTTGGCTTAATACCTGAAATTATTGGTCGTTTACCAGTGCTAACCTATCTAGACCCATTAGACCGTGTGGCTTTGCGCTCTATCCTTACAGAACCTAAAAATTCTATTGTAAAACAGTATGTTAAACTGTTTGAGATGGATAAGGTGACACTGACTTTTGCGCCAGAGACATTAGAGTTTATTGTGGATAAAGCCATTGAATTTAAACTCGGTGCACGTGGACTTCGTTCTATTGTAGAAACAATTATGACCGATGCGATGTTTGAGATACCTTCGCAAGAAGTAACAGCATTTGTAGTTTCCTTAGATTATGCGAAAAAACAGCTAGATAAATCGGAACGGTTTATAGCTTAGTTCTTGCTAAACAAAGAATAAATGAATATTATCATGGAAAAAATAAAAAGAATATACCGCTTATTAATAATATCTTTATAACTTTGTTTGGTAGCTCGATTGAGGTTTACAGAAAATCTAAGTGAAAATGGGTAGTAAAGTTGACTTATCGAAGCAATTAAAAAAGTTCTTTGGCTTTGATACTTTTAAGGGGAATCAAGAGGTCGTTATAAAGGATTTGCTTGAAGGAAATGATATATTTGTACTGATGCCTACGGGTGGCGGTAAATCTTTGTGCTATCAACTACCATCTTTGTTGATGGAGGGTACGGCTATTGTTATATCTCCACTTATTGCTCTGATGAAAAATCAGGTGGATGCAATGCGTGGCTACAGTAATGACGATGCAGTGGCTCATTTTATTAACTCTTCGCTTAATAAAAGCGCTATAGAGCAAGTAAAATCGGACATCTTAGCTGGTAAAACAAAACTGCTTTACGTAGCACCAGAATCTCTTACAAAAGAGGATAATGTAAATTTCTTACGAAATATATCTGTTTCTTTTTATGCCGTAGATGAGGCACATTGTATCTCAGAATGGGGACACGATTTTAGACCAGAATATAGACGAATTAGACCTATTATCAATGAAATAGGGGTGGCGCCTGTTATAGCACTTACTGCTACAGCTACGCCCAAAGTACAACACGATATTCAGAAAAACTTAGGCATGATTTATGCGAAGGTGTATAAATCTTCTTTCAATCGACCTAATTTATATTATGAGGTACGTCCTAAAACAAAGGATATAGACAAGGATATTATTAAATTTATCAAATCGAATAGCGGAAAATCGGGTATTATCTACTGCTTAAGTCGTAAGAAAGTAGAAGGCCTAGCCGAAATATTACGAGCCAATGGTATTAATGCAAGGGCTTATCATGCTGGTATGGACTCGGCTACGAGGACAGCTAATCAAGATGATTTCTTGATGGAGCGTGTGGATGTTATTGTGGCTACCATTGCTTTTGGTATGGGGATAGATAAACCAGATGTACGTTTTGTGATTCATTATGATATACCTAAAAGTCTAGAGGGCTATTATCAAGAAACTGGTCGTGCTGGTAGAGATGGTGGTGAGGGAAAATGTATCACTTTCTATACCATAAAAGATCTGCAGAAACTGGAGAAGTTTATGCAAGGAAAACCTATAGCAGAACAGGAAATAGGAAAGCAATTGCTCTTTGAAACAGCAGCTTATGCTGAATCATCTATTTGTAGAAGAAAGTTATTATTGCATTACTTTGGCGAAGAATATAAACACGATTCGTGTGGCAATTGCGATAATTGTTTGCACCCTTCAAAAGAGTTTGCTGCCAAAGACTCGTTGTTAACTTTGCTTCATACTATTATTGATATAAAAGAAAATTTTAAATCGGATTATGTTATTGATATCCTAATAGGAAATGAAACCTCTGAGATTGTAGCACACAAACATGAAACGATTGAATGGTTTGGCTATAGTGATGAGAAGGATGAAACCTATTGGAGCGCAGTAATTCGTCAAGCCCTAATCTCTGGCTATATTAGCAAAAATGTAGAGAGCTATGGGCTATTGAAAATAACAAAAAAAGGATTAGATTTTATAGATAGACCTGTGAAGTTTATGATTAAGGAAAATATTGATTTTCAAGAGGAAATAGAGGACGCTCCTATTCAAGGAATGGGTGTGGGTGCAGTTGACCCAGAACTATATGCTATGCTGAAAGATTTAAGAAAACAGCAAGCTAAAAAACTGGGCGTACCACCGTATGTCATTTTTCAAGATCCTTCATTGGATGCAATGGCAACGGCTTATCCTATAACATTAGAGGAATTGCAAAATATTCCTGGTGTGGGTGCTGGCAAAGCAAACAAATATGGAAAATTGTTTTGTGCACTCATTAAGAAACATTGTGACGAGAATGAGATAGAACGTCCCGATGATATTCGTGTACGTACAGTAGCTAATAAATCGAAACTAAAGGTCTCTATCATTCAAAGTATTGATAGAAAGGTTAGTCTAGACGATTTAGCGATAGCGAAAGGTTTTGAGCTTGGTGAACTGTTGGATGAGATTGAAGCCATCGTTTATTCTGGAACAAAACTGAATATCGATTATTTTATTAATGATATTCTGGATGAAGATCGACAAGAAGATATTTATGAGTATTTTAGAGAGTCTACCACCGACCGGCTAGATGAGGCTATGGATGAGTTGGGAGATGATTATTCGGAAAATGAAGTACGTTTAGTCCGTCTGAAATTTATATCTGAACTCGCTAACTAATAGACTGGTTCATTCACCTTATAAAAAGAGATTTGGCATCGTTTTAAAGCAAAACGACCAAGTCTTTTTTTTTTATTTTTTTTATTTATGAATACTTATCCTCTTAAGAGAAAAAAAATAACTATTTTTGTGCGCAATAAATTCTAAAAGTAATACACTATGTCATTTATTGCAGAAAAAATTGTTATGGACGGATTAACGTATGATGACGTTCTTCTTGTTCCAGCTTATTCAGAGGTCCTTCCACGTGTTGTAGATCTTACAACAAAGTTTTCACGAAACATTGCTCTTAAAGTTCCTTTTGTTACAGCTGCTATGGACACAGTAACAGAAGCAAAGATGGCCATCTCTATTGCTAGAGAGGGTGGCATTGGTGTTATTCACAAAAACATGTCTATCAAGGAGCAAGCACATCAAGTGGCAATTGTAAAACGTGCCGAAAATGGTATGATCTACGATCCCATTACCATCAAACGAGGTTCTACGGTAGCCGAGGCATTAGCCTTGATGAGTGAGTACAAGATAGGTGGTATCCCTGTTATCGACGATGATGGCTTTTTAGTTGGTATTGTTACAAACCGTGACTTAAGGTTTGAAAAAGACATGAGCAGGTTTATCGATAATGTGATGACAAAGGAGCATCTAATCACAACCAATCAATTTACTAATCTAGAGACAGCTGCACAGATTTTACAGAAATATAAAATTGAAAAGCTGCCTGTTGTTGACGAAAGCAATAAATTACTCGGCTTAATTACTTATAAAGATATAACAAAGGCTAAGGATAAACCCATGTCATGTAAAGATGCCAAAGGTCGTTTACGGGTTGCTGCTGGTGTGGGTGTAACCGAGGATACGATGGAGCGTATAGAAGCGTTAGTGAATGCCGGTGCCGATGCTATTGTTATTGATACTGCACATGGCCACTCCAAAGCTGTAATTGAAACGTTGAAAGAAGCTAAGAAACGCTTCCATTCTGTGGATATTGTTGTTGGAAATATTGCTACTGCTGCTGCCACAAAAGCTCTTGTTGCAGCTGGTGCTGATGGTGTAAAGGTGGGCATTGGCCCTGGTTCAATCTGTACCACTCGAATAGTAGCTGGTGTGGGTGTTCCTCAATTATCAGCCATCTACGACGTCTATTCTGCATTAAAAGATACAGATGTACCTTTGATAGCGGATGGTGGTTTGCGTTATTCTGGAGATGTGGTTAAAGCTTTAGCTGCTGGCGGAACATCTGTTATGATTGGCTCATTGGTGGCTGGAACCGAAGAATCACCTGGTGATACCATCATTTTTAATGGCCGTAAGTTTAAAGCATACCGTGGAATGGGTTCATTAGAAGCTATGGAAAATGGGTCGAAAGATCGCTATTTCCAAAGTGGAGAAATGAATGTAAAAAAGCTTGTGCCAGAGGGGATTGCTGCTCGTGTTCCTTACAAAGGCACCTTGTTTGAAG
>JAQWAN010000079.1 GCA_028707655.1 Bacteroidaceae bacterium | reverse complement strand
TGTGCTCTTCCGATCTAAGAGGCTTTTGTTGCTCAGCAAACTGTTCCAACTGCTCCACCTTCTCTTTTGCACTACTGCACGCTTGGTTAACCCGTTCTAGCTGCTGCTGTATGCGCTGCTCCTCTTTTTCTTGCTGCACTAATTGCTGTTGATTAGCACGTTGCTGTTGCACTGTTTGCTGTAAGGTTTTAAAGGGGTCTCTTATAGCTTGTACAGCATCAATCTGCGATAAATGGTGGATTCTTGGCTGTGCCTGTTCTAAACGATTAGCAGCGTTCTTAGCTGCTTCTTCTGCTTGGGCTTGCTCCTTTAATAACACCTCGTTTGCAGCTATCCACTCCATCTTTTTGGTAAAGAGCTGTGCCTCCTCTTTTAACTTTTCTAAAGCAGAGAGATGAGCGGCTTGCTCCTGCATCAGGTCGACCTTTTGCTCGGCCGAGAGCAGCTCTACATCTTTTATGCGCTCGTTAAGCCGTTTCAAATCTTGTTCGGCTTGCTTACACTGCTCATAAATAGAGATAGATAACTTAGAATAGATATCAGTACCGGTTAATTTTTCTAGCAGCTCCGCCTTCTCCTTCTGTGTTGCTTTGAGAAAAGTGGCAAAGTCACCCTGGGCCAATAAAACGGCACGGGTAAACTGATAAAAAGTCAGACCAATCAATTCGACCACCTTGGCAAGCAGTTCGGTTTTTCTGCCAGGCAGCTCCTGCTGCGTAGAGAGATTCAGCACTCTAAAATCGATGCTTTGCAGGGAGCCATTCGCTTTATTACGCGAACGTCTAACACGCCAAGTGGAGCGGTAGGTCTCTCCTCCTAAGGAAATAAAATCTACTTGGGCATACCCCTCGGCACTACCGCGTCTTAACACAGTGCGTGCATCCTTTTGATTGATGGTTTTATGATTAACATCGACTATCTGTATGGTGCTCTCCGCGCTAGAGTTGGTTCGTGGAGTGGTGTCAAACAAGGCTAAGCAGATGGCATCTAACAGTGTCGATTTCCCCGATCCGGTAGGACCGGTGATAGCAAATAGTCCCGTCGATTTTAAGGGCTCTTTTGTAAAATCTATTTCAAACTCGCCCTCTAGTGAGGCTAAATTTTTTCCACGTATTGCTAAAATCTTCATCGTTTTACCTCCTGTACTACTTTTTGAAACAACTCTTTTAAGGCAAGGGGCATATCCTCGCCACCATAATTTCGTTTAAATATATCCACTGCCATCTCCATGGGGTGGATCTGTTGCAGCTCCTCATAACTCATTGTTTTTTCTACAACTTCGTGGGCAGGACGTTCTGCTGCTATGCGTGCCAGACGAACCGATTTATGTTGCAGGGCCTCCTCCACTTGAAAGCGCAAAGAGGGCTCAGGCTCGGTAACCAAAACTTTAATCTCGAGATAGGGAGAGTGGGTTGTGAGCTCCCCATCTGGTAGTTCAGCAATAGCGGCTAACACATCGGTCAAGGGAAGAGCCACCTTTGGGATACTGAGCAGGGCCACAGGAGGGGTAAAAGGGAGTCTTTCTATATGGGTAGTATCAGAGAGTTCCACGAGTGTAACGCCCTGTTTGTTGTTTTTTTCCGCAAAAGACATGGGCAAAGGAGCACCCGAGTAGCGCACATTTTCTCTACCAGACACGCGTTGTGCACGGTGTAAATGGCCCAAAGCGGTATAGGCTATTTCGGGCGAAAAGGCATCGGGAGAAACGGATTCTAAGCCACCAATAACGGTACGTTCCGATCGGTCGTTCTCCGATATTTCAGAACCGGTGGCTTGTAAATGGCCTAAAGCAATAAAGGGTCCCTCTTTTCCACGTACCTGATCAAAGAGTGCTTCATACATCGCTTTTACCCCCTCGGCATAGGTAGACGAAGGGGGATAATCGCCTTGACGAAGATAGGGAACCGCCAAGCAATAGCCTCCCTTGTTCAAGGGGACGAGTAAGGAGTCTAGTGCTAAAGCTCCAGTTGCATCGCGCTGCACAAGACCTTTAACGGTAATATTCATCGCTCCAAGAAGGGGATTGGGTGCCTCTAGTCGCGCAGCCGAATCATGATTTCCAGCGATAATAATCAACTGCAAATCGGGATTCTCTGCCGTGATTTCCTGAAGAAACCGATAGTAGATACGTTGCGAATCGGCAGATGGGTTGGGCCCATCAAACACATCTCCTGCGATAAGCAGTAGATCAATGGCTTGCTCTTTTATTACATTTTTGAGCCAGCTAAGAAAGACTAGATGTTCAGCTTTACGGTCGTACTCGTAAAAGGTTTGTCCTAGATGCCAATCGGCGGTATGAAGAATCTTCATGGTATATGGAATAAGTTATTTGTGTGTTGCTAATTATCGGTAAAAGCAAAGGTACAAATAACCTCGATTATTCGAGTAAAAAGGAACGATTTACTTTTCCTTTATCTTACGCAGAATAAAGGCAATTTTACGCTGCGCAGATGCACGTTCTTTGGTTAAGGCTTGAATGGAAGAGAGAAGGAGAGAGAATTGATAAATCTCACTAATCGCTTTCTTGTCGGACGTGGTGAGTGTTATCTTCTTGCTTTTCTTTCCCTGAAAATAGAGGTTAATCTTTTTTTGCTTATTCAGATGGATAAATGCAGTTAATCCACCATCTTGTTGCAAGGGATAGTCACATTTCTCCGTAGTAAGGCCTAAATTCTTACTGGTATACCGGTCGGTAGAAACTGGGGTTTGTGCATAACTACCATCGGCCACAGTGGCCTTAACAGCAGAATGGTGCAGGGGATATTTGCCCACAAAGATAGAGGTGAGGCGCATATTTCCTAACTCATCGGTCTGTGCACGGAGGTAGGAACGATTCTTGTTTTTATCGATGACCTGCGTAGCATAGAAATAGTTGCCTATATCTTGATATTTCTTATCTTTCTGCAATACAAATCGCTTGCGCTGGGTGGCCATAACCAGCTCTTTTGCCATCAACACCGAATCGATAAAGGCCACACTAACCTGCTGCTCGCCTAGTTCTATCTGCTGCATTAAAGCAATACTTTTTTTACGAGCTTCAAAAGCTTTTGGATAGATGGTTCTAAGACTATCCACTAGTATCTTGGCCTTATTATAGTGACCCCTCTCCATCTCTTGTTGCGCAGCATCAAGATATTGCTGTGCATCTTTCTCACCATGATTGGTACACGCGGTAAAAAAACACACCATTAGTAGAAGGGGAAAAATAACTTTTTTCATATCTTTCAGTCTTGATTTTGATGAACAAAAATACAATTTATTAGTGCATTAGCCAAAGAGATGCATAAAATATTGTACTTTTGCAATGAATTTGGACTATATGTAAATTAGCGGATGAATAAAGAAGAATTAAAAACATATTTAACAGATCCTATCTTTCAACAGATAGCGGACACAGCTGATGCGTGTAAGGTAGAGTGCTACGTGGTGGGTGGATATGTAAGAGACATCTTTCTAAATAGACCTTCTAAAGACATTGATGTTGTAGTAGTGGGTAGTGGTATTGAGGTGGCCCAAAACTTAGGCAAACGGTTAGGAAAGGGAGCCAAAGTCACCATATTTAAGAATTTTGGTACTGCACAAGTTAAATATAAAAAGACAGAGATTGAGTTTGTAGGTGCACGTAAGGAATCGTATCAACGCGATTCTAGAAAACCGATTGTGGAGGATGGCACGTTAGAGGAGGATCAGAACAGGCGCGATTTTACCATCAATGCCATGGCTATCTGCCTAAACAAAGATCGTTTTGGCGAATTGGTGGACCCTTTTAATGGGGTACAAGACCTAAAAGAGGGTATCTTGCGTACACCGCTTGACCCGGATGTTACTTTTAGCGACGATCCTTTACGCATGATGCGCTGTATTCGGTTTGCAACACAACTCAAATTTTATATCGACGATGAGACTTCGGCCTCGATCACTCGAAATGCGGAGCGCATACAGATTATTTCTAAAGAGCGTATCATAGAGGAACTCAATAAGATTCTTGCTGCTCCTGTTCCCTCCCTTGGATTTGTTCTCTTGGACCAATGCGGATTATTAAATCTTATTTTTCCGGAGTTTGCCAACCTGCAAGGAGTGGAAGTGCGCAATAACAAAGCACATAAAGATATTTTCTATCACACCCTAGAGGTGGTGGATAATATAGCGAAAACAACGGATAACCTATGGTTACGATGGGCGGCCCTACTCCACGATATAGGTAAACCAGCAACCAAAAGATGGGAACACCCAGCGGGATGGACCTTTAAAAATCATAACTATATTGGCGAGAACATGATTCCTTCTCTTTTTAGACAGATGAAAATGCCACAAAATGAAAAGATGAAATATGTTCAGAAGTTAGTGGGATTGCATATGCGACCTATTGCTATTGCAAACGAAACGGTTACCGACTCGGCAGTACGCAGACTTCTTTTTGAAGCGGGAGATGATATTGACGACTTGATGCAACTATGTGAGGCGGATATTACCTCTAAAAATCAAGAAAGAAAAAAACGTTTCTTAGACAATTTCCAATTTGTACGCCAACGCTTACACGAGATTGAGGAAAAAGACCACTTACGCAATTTCCAACCGCCAATTGATGGACGTACCATTATGGAACTCTTTCACCTGTCGCCTGGTAAAGAGGTGGGTGCCCTAAAGAGTAGTCTAAAGGACGCTATTCTCGATGGAGTGATACCTAACGAATATGATGCGGCTTATCGCTTTTTACAAGAAAGAGCTAAAAAGATGGGCTTCTCCATACAGACAAAAGAATAATTATTTTTATTCCTACAAACAGAAAAGACTAATCGTGCATTATACGTTTAGTCTTTTTTTTATATCCTGCCGTATCGGACTCCACTATGGCTGAAACCATCAAAAATGGAGAAGCAGAAAAGAGGAAAAAACACGGCCTTTTAATCCGACATCTGTATCCTTTTAGATGGGTAGTCGTGACTACCAATGTGGTTCACCATGACTACCAATGTGGTTCACCGTGACTACCAATATGGTTCACCGTGACTACCAATATGGTTCACCGTGACTACCAGATGAGTAAATAGCGGCAAGTAGGTTAGAATAGTGACTGGGGAAAATAGAATACAGCATCATTTAAATGAAGAGACTAGAGAAGTATCACCAGCGTAACCTAAGTGCATAACACTCCGGAGCAGTAGGAGCATACAGGGCATCTACCACCGCAAACGAGTCTATAGGCAAGGTAAAAAGAAGTCTCAATCAATCGGGTGTCCTTCATATTTACAGACAGCCATTTTAAATGCATCCGAGATAGGCATCGGCTCTTGACTCTTTAAGTCGTAATAGACCATCACTGTGGTACACGTACATTTAACATTATGCGTATTAACATCTACTGCTTGTTGCTCCAAACGAAAGCTCGTTGTTCCAAAATGAACAACAGTGGTTTCTATGGCCACATTATCACTATAATAAATGGGAGAAACAAAATTTGCACTAACATTAGCCACTACAATCGCTTCTTTCTCTAAATCTAAAAGGCGACCCATCACATCGTGGATGTAAGTTGTCTTTGCTAAATCATAAAGAGAGAAATAAACCGAATTATTAACATGACCAAATTGATCAACGTCACTAAAACGAAGTTGAACAGGAAGTATATGTTTAAATTGTAAAGGAGATTCCATCTGTATAATTTTTATACAAAAATAGTGCATTTTATTAGCTTTAAGAGCATTTTAATTGATTTTTTCTTATACTTTTGTTCTATCATAAAAAGTTTAACGAAATTTTGACAAAATGAAACAAGATACATTATGTGTTCAAGCAGGCTGGGAACCGCAAAATGGTGAGCCTAGAGTTTTGCCTATCTATCAGAGTACTACTTTTAAATATGACTCCAGTGAGCAGATGGCTAAGTTATTCGATTTAGAGGCTAATGGCTATTTTTATACGCGATTACAAAACCCAACAAACGATGCGGTGGCTAAAAAAATTGCTGCATTGGAGGGAGGAGTAGCGGCTATGTTGACATCTTCTGGTCAAGCAGCTAATTTTTATGCAATCTTCAATCTATGCCAAGCAGGCGACCATTTTGTGTGTAGTGGAAATATCTACGGAGGTACATTTAACCTTTTTGGGGTTACCATGAAAAAAATGGGTATTGACGTAACTTTTGTTAATCCGGATGCAGAGGAGAAAGAGATAGAGGCCGCTTTTCGCTCTAATACTAAAGCGTTATTTGGCGAAACAATTTCTAATCCTGGGGTGGATGTTTTAGATATTGAGAAATTTGCTAAGATAGCACATCGACACGGTGTTCCACTAGTAATAGATAATACATTCCCTACACCTATCAATTGCAGACCTTTTGAATGGGGAGCTGATATTGTAACGCATTCTACAACTAAATATATGGATGGACATGCTACTAATGTTGGAGGGGCTATTGTGGATAGTGGTAACTTTGACTGGGAAGCACATGCCGACAAATTTCCTGGATTAACAGAGCCGGATGAGTCTTATCACGGACTTTGCTATAGTAAATCGTTTGGAAAGATGGCTTATATCACTAAAGCTACTGCACAATTAATGCGCGATTTTGGAGCTATTCAGGCACCACAGAATGCTTTCTTGCTAAACATCGGATTGGAAACGCTACATCTACGTATGGCGCAACACTGCAAAAATGCACAAATTGTAGCGGAATATCTACAACAACATAAACGCGTGAAATGGGTGAACTACAGCGGACTTGTGGGCAATAAGAACTACGAGCTAGCTAAGAAATATCTACCCAATGGTTCTTGCGGCGTAATCTCTTTTGGACTGAAAGGATCACAAAAAGAGGCTATAGATTTTATGGACAAACTTAAATTGGCAGCCATTGTTACCCATGTGGCAGATGCTAGAACTTGTGTGCTCCATCCTGCTAGTCATACGCATCGACAATTGACAACAGAACAACTCGAAAAAGCGGGAATTGCCCCAGATTTAATACGACTATCGGTTGGTATTGAACATGCTGACGATATTTTAGCCGACCTTAAGCAGGCTTTGGAACAGGTATAGAGCGATCTTGAAAGGAGCATGCTGAAGGGATTGCTACGTCCCATTCTGAGAAACAGCATTGCTTTAGCTTAAGGCTGTTCTGAAGGGAGCAACTGAAGGATAAAGAAGAAGTAGAATCGAGATAATGAACTGACATCTTAGTACAAACAAAGCTGTTCTTTTTAATCAAAAAATGAGTAGCCACTAATTCAACGAAAATGCCTAACATATCAAAAAGAGCTGTTATAATGCCTGAATCTCCTATCCGGAAACTAGCTCCACTTGCAGAGGATGCGGAAAGAAGAGGTGTCAAGGTGCTTCACCTAAACATTGGTCAACCCGACATACCTACCCCAATAGAAGCAATAGAAGCAATTCGATCTATCGACAGAACGGTGCTGGAATACAGCCCTAGCGATGGATTCTTGAGCTTTAGAGAAAAATTAACAAGCTACTATGAGAAGTTTCATATCCACTTAGTGCCTCAGGATATCATCATCACCACGGGTGGATCGGAAGCGGTGCTTTTTGCATTTATGGCTTGTTTGAACCCGGGCGACGAGATTATCATTCCTGAACCTGCATACGCAAACTATATCTCGTTTGCTATCTCTACTGGAGCGGTCATTCGAACAATTAGTAGTAGTATTGAAGAGGGATTCTCTCTACCGCCGGTGGAAGATTTTGAACGACTAATAAATGAGAAGACAAAGGGAATATTGATTTGTAATCCTAATAACCCCACGGGGTATCTCTATACCAAAAAGGAGATGGAACAAATCAGAAGATTAATTAAAAAACATGACCTGTTTCTATTCTCTGACGAGGTGTATAGAGAATATATATACACCGATTTGGACTATATATCTGCATGCCATCTAAAAAAGATAGAACAGCACGTGATTCTTATCGATTCTTTCTCCAAACGCTACTCGGAATGTGGAATACGAATTGGTGCACTAATCACTAAGAACAAGATAGTAAGAGATGCGGTGATGAAACTGTGCCAAGCTCGCCTATCTCCACCACTACTTGGACAAATTGCTGCAGAGGCTTCTTTGGATGCATCGGAGAAATATATCAACGATACCTATACGGAATATCTGGAACGACGCGATTTTTTGATAGAGGGACTAAATAGAATAGAGGGGGTCTACTCTCCTGTGCCAATGGGGGCTTTTTATACCATTGCACGCATCCCTGTGGACAGTGCGGATGCATTCTGTGCATGGTGCCTCAGTGATTACAACGACCAGGGAGAAACGATTATGATGGCTCCTGCATCGGGCTTCTACACTACTCCGGGAAAGGGTAAGGATGAGGTGCGGATAGCTTACGTAATCTGTAAAGAAGA
>JAQWAN010000078.1 GCA_028707655.1 Bacteroidaceae bacterium | reverse complement strand
GTATTCGCATCGGGAAAACGGGTTTGAAATCAACCCACAAAAACGAGATTGAAAAAAAAGAAGATGAGTTTGCAAGTATCTTAGATATTGGAAATGTGTTTGGTTACAAGCAACAACTAGAACTAGAAAAAGGAGAAAACATCATAGGACGGAGATGCAAAGGAACCGAAATTTCTACAGCTATAGAAACAGCAGATAGAAGTATGGACCGTAGACACTGCATCATAACCATTAGAAAAAACAAAAAAGGAAAATGGAACTGTACACTTAAAGATAATAATAGTATTACAGGAACATTCTTGTTTAATCGTCTGCTAGAGGAAAAAGAACTTGCCATCTTAAAGGATGGCGATGTGGTCAGCATTGGTGCTACTACGTTTATTTTCCAGTTCACTCCTCCAAAAGATTAAAACCTTTATTCTTTCTAAAAGCACATCTACCCCACTCAGTATGAACTAGCTACACCAGCTAAACAACAACCGTTGGCCATAGAACAGTTATAAAGAGTTTAAAATAAAAGAAATAAAGAAGAAAATAAGAACAAACGAATAAGTTTTAAAGAGGATAATTCCATCATACAAAAAATCTTTTTAACTTTGCAGTTCAGAAAGAAATACACAAAATAATAAGATATGAATATCTCTTACAATTGGCTGAAAGAGTATCTCAGCTTCGATCTAACACCCGATGAAACAGCAGCAGCACTTACTTCAATTGGACTTGAAACAGGTGGCGTTGATGAAATACAAAGTATTAAAGGTGGATTAGAAGGTTTAGTAATTGGAGCCGTTTTAACATGCGAGACTCACCCCAATTCAGATCATATGCACGTAACAACAGTTGACTTAGGCAAAGATGAGCCTGTTCAAATTGTTTGTGGCGCCAATAATATTGCTGCAGGACAAAAAGTTGTAGTTGCAACAGTTGGTACAAAACTATATGATGGAGAGGATTGCTTCACGATAAAAAAATCTAAACTACGCGGCATAGAATCATTTGGAATGATATGTGCCGAAGATGAGATTGGTGTTGGAACAAGTCACGAGGGCATTATCGAACTACCCAACGATGCAATCCCTGGAACATTAGCAAAAGACTATTATCAAATAAAAAGTGATTATGTCTTAGAGGTCGACATCACCCCTAACCGTGCAGATGCATGTTCACACTATGGTGTTGCAAGAGATTTATATGCTTATCTAATTCAAAATGGTATTAGCACTACATTGACTCGACCTTCTAACGAAGAGTTCGCTGTTGAAAATGAAGATTTAAACATAGAAGTAACCGTTGAGAACCAAGAGGCTTGTCCAAGATATGCAGGTGTAACCATGAAAGGTGTTACTGTAAAAGAAAGTCCGGAATGGCTACAAACACAACTGAAATTAATTGGACTTCGTCCTGTTAACAACATAGTGGATGTAACAAACTTCATCCTTCACGCATATGGTCAACCTCTACATTGTTTTGATGCCGACAAAATAGCAGGAAACAAAATCATTGTAAAAACAGTTGAACCAGGCACTAAATTCATCACCCTAGATGAAGAAGAACGCACATTAACGGACAAAGACCTCATGATTTGTAATGAGAAAGAGCCTATGTGTATTGCTGGTGTCTTTGGAGGATTAGCATCTGGCTGTCAAGAAGAAACAAAAAACATCTTTATAGAAAGTGCTTATTTCCACCCAACATGGGTACGTAAAACAGCACGTCGTTTTGGCCTAAACACAGATGCTTCTTTCCGCTTTGAACGAGGCGTTGACCCTAATGGAACAATCTATGCACTCCAACAAGCAGCACTACTAATTAAAAAACTAGCAGGTGGAACCATTAGTTCATCTATCACAGATAGCTATCCAAATCCACTTCCTAATTTTGATGTTGTTCTGAATTACGACTATATTAATAATCTAATAGGTAAAGAGATACCTACTGCAACAGTTAAGAATATTGTTTCTAGTTTAGAGATGAAGATTCTTGCAGAAACAGAACAAGAACTAACACTAGAGGTACCTGCCTACCGAGTTGATGTTCAACGTCCTTGTGATGTAGTAGAAGATATCCTTCGTATTTACGGCTATAACAACATCGAGATACCAAGTACACTTAAATCGTGCTTGTCGGTTAAAACGATAGTTGACGAATCACAAAAAGTTCAGAACTTAATTGGCGAACAGTTGGTAGGCTGTGGCTTTAATGAGATAGTAAATAACTCTTTAACGCGACTTGCGTATTACGAAGAGCTATATCCCTCTCTTGCTAACCAAGCAGTTAAGCTATTAAACCCACTAAGTGCCGATCTTAATTGTATGCGTCAAACGCTTCTTTTTGCAGGTTTAGAGAGTATCTCGCACAATGTAAATAGAAAAAGAACAGACCTTCGTTTCTTTGAGTTTGGAAATTGTTATTCCTATACAGAAGAAAAAAGAAACGCAGAAAAGATATTAGCTCCCTACGCACAAGAATTTCATTTAGGATTATGGAGCACCGGTAATCGCGTAAGCAATTCATGGATACATCAAGATGAAGCAGCATCTATCTACGAATTAAAAGCCTATGTAGAAAACATCTTTGCTCGCTTAGGTTTATCTATGAGCTCCTTGGTTGTTGGGCATCTTTCTAATGAGATGTACTCTACGGCGTTGTCTATTCAGACACGTCAGGGAAATCTACTAGCAACAGTAGGTATTGTAAGTAAAAAGGTTCAGAACCACTTTGGTATCAGTAATGAAGTGTTCTATGCAGACCTCTGTTGGGACCAGCTAATGAAAACAACAAAGAGCACAAAAGTCTCTTACGTAGAACTGTCTAAATATCCTGCTGTACGTAGAGATTTAGCCTTATTGTTAGATAAAGCAACCACCTTTAGTGAAATAGAAAAGATAGCCTACGCAACAGAAAAGAAACTACTAAAACAAGTAGAACTCTTTGATGTATATGAAGGATCTAAAATACAAGAAAATAAAAAATCGTATGCTGTAAGTTTCTTACTACAAGATGAGAAAGAAACATTAAAAGACAAAACGATTGATAAGGTAATGCAAAAGCTAATCAAGAATTTACAGAAACAACTAAGCGCAGAACTTAGATAATTAATAAAATACAGACCCAATGGGAAGAGCATTCGAATATAGAAAAGCGACAAAATTGAAAAGATGGGGTAATATGGCCCGTACTTTTACTAGAATAGGAAAACAAATAGCTATTGCTGTAAAAGCAAACGGTCCTGACCCAGATAATAACCCACATCTTAGAGCTGTTTTAGCCAATGCTAAGCATGAGAACATGCCCAAAGATACAGTTGAGCGTGCCATCAAGAAGGCAATGGGTAAAGATCAAAAAGACTATAAAGAAATGAACTACGAGGGTTATGGTCCATTTGGAGTAGCCATCTATGTAGAAACAGCAACCGATAACACCACACGTACAGTAGCCAACGTACGTAGTGCTTTTAATAAGAACAATGGTAGTCTAGGCACTTCAGGTAGTCTAGATTTCATTTTTGATCATCGCTCTATGTTTACCTTCAAGAAAAAAGAAGAGATGGATATGGATGATCTTATTCTTGATTTAATTGACTTTGGAGTAGAAGATGAATATGATGAAGAAGAGGGAGAGATTACTATCTATGGTGATCCTAAAGCCTTCAGTCAGATTCAAAACTACTTAGAGGAGAATGGTTTCGAGGTAACTAGTTCAGAATTTACACGCATCCCTAACAACCTCAAAGAGGTAACCGAAGAACAACGTGCGCAGCTAGATAAGCTTATTGAGCGTTTAGAAGATGATGAAGATGTGCAAAATGTTTATTCCAATATTCAACCTGCAACAGAAGAAAAATAATGAAGTTTTCGTTTCAAACAAGTGGCACTTGTAGCTCTTCAATTGATATTGAAACAGCTGGAGATACACTAACCTCAGTAACCTTTCATGGAGGCTGTGATGGCAATCTAAAAGGCATTTCTAAGTTAGTGGCTAACCAGCCTATTCAGCAGATAATTCATCAATTAGAAGGCATTAAATGTGGTAAAAAATCAACTTCTTGCCCTGACCAATTGGCTAGAGCACTAAAAGGGATAGCACATTGATAGTGATCCACTTAACTAAGCAACACGGAAGAAAGGAACATCAATTGATGTTCCTTTCTTTTTGTAAGATATAAACCTGCTATGCATGCTACCCCCATGTCCAGAGCAATTGCTACCCCAACCACCGGTCCATTCGTTAATGGCTGGATGATTAGTTCAGTTTGTTGGATCTTTAATAAGGTAAATTATCAGCTGTTAGTGTGCCAAACGGATCATTCTCCATAGATGAAGCATTTGAATTATTGGCAGGCGTATTAATGCGCGACCCCAATACTGCCCCCTCTTCTGGCATAGGAACAACATGTTCATCGTCTAAGTTCTGAAAGCGAGCAAATTCAGCTCTAAAACGCAGAGCAACATCATCTACCGCACCATTACGATGCTTAGCAATAATTATCTCAGCCAAGCCGCGTAAATCCCTACCATTATCATCCTTGTAGATTTTATAATACTCTGGGCGATGAATAAAGCATACCATATCGGCATCTTGCTCAATAGCACCAGACTCACGCAAGTCACTTAATTGTGGACGTTTACCATCTCTACCCTCGCGCGATTCCACACTACGATTCAACTGTGACAAAGCAATAATAGGTACATTCAACTCTTTAGCCAAACCTTTTAACGAACGAGAGATTGTACTTACCTCCTCTTGTCTATTACCATGTTTAATACCACTAGCATTCATCAACTGCAAGTAGTCAATAATAATCAGTTCAACACCATGTTCTCGCACCAGTCGTCGAGCTTTAGTTCGCAATTCAAAGACCGATAGCGAAGGCGTATCATCTACATATAAAGGCGCATCAAATAAATCTTTAATCTTATAATCCAGTTGTCCCCATTCGTAGGGAGCCAACTGTCCACTCTTAATTTTTTGTCCTTCAATCTCACAGACATTCACAATCAAACGATTAACGAGCTGCACATTGCTCATCTCCAGGGAGAACAAAGCCACAGGATGTCTATAATCCACTGCTATATTCTTAGCCATAGAGAGGACAAAAGCCGTTTTTCCCATAGCAGGACGAGCAGCGATAATAATTAAATCCGATTTTTGCCAACCAGACGTTAACTTATCTAGCGAGTGGAAACCACTCTCCAATCCACTTAAACCATCGGTACGAGCTGCTGCTTTTTGTAGCAATTCATAAGCCTCGGAGATGATAGGATTAATCTGTGTATAATCTTTTTTCAGGTTCTGTTGCGAGATCTCAAATAATTTACCCTCCGCCTCTTGCATCAAGTCGGCCACATCAAACATCTCATCAAAAGCCTTGGTTTGTATCTCACTGGTAAATGTTATGAGTTTACGTGCCAAATATTTCTGTGCTAAGATATGCGCATGAAACTCAATATTAGCCGAAGAAACCACCCGACTACTAAGCTGTGTGATATAAAAAGGGCCACCCACTTCATCCAGATTACCATTCTTTTTGAGCTGCTCCACCACAGTTAGTATATCAACTGGTTGTTGCTTAAGCGAGAGTTCAGTGATTGCTTGATAAATGAGTTGATTATTCCGATTGTAAAAAGTTTCAGGCTTGAGTATTTCAGCCACGTTTGAATAAGCATCACGCTCTATCATCAGTGCCCCTAATACAGCCTCTTCAAGCTCTATTGCTTGTGGTTGTATATGCCCAAATTCATCAACAGATGGGACCTTTGTAGTATTACGAACTGATCGTGACGTATTTCTTGTATCCATTAGTATTCAATTAGTTTGTAAAAATACGGAATGATAGTTAGATAACCATATATATAAACCAAAAAAATGGAGCAAATATTTAAAAGAAAAAAAATAGTTGTATCTTCGCTTAAAAAGAAGACAATTATGATTCTATCCGCTAATGCTAAAATCAACTTAGGTCTGCATATCACAGCGAAACGACCCGATGGTTATCACAATTTAGAGACCATCTTTTATCCCATTCCACTTGCAGACGATTTAGAAATCCTCTCCCCTTCAGCAGCAAAAGAGACAGAGCTACACCTCTCTGGAATACCAATAGAAGGTGCAACAACCGACAACCTGATTATCAAAGCATATCATCTAGTAGAACAGCGATTTTCACTTCCTCCCGTTAGCATTTACTTACACAAAAACATACCAACAGGAGCCGGACTAGGGGGTGGTTCATCCGATGCAACACATACCATAAAGTTACTTAATCAACTCTTTGAGCTCAAACTTACCACAGTAGAACAGGAAAAGATGGTGAGTCAATTAGGCGCAGATTGTCCCTTCTTTGTGGAGAACAAGCCCGTTTATGCCACAGGCACGGGTAACCTATTTACGCCCCTCGACTTCTCATTAAAAGGCTATTACTTATTACTCGTTAAGCCCGATGTCTTTGTCTCTACCAAAGCAGCCTTTTCTCGTGTTCGTCCACAACAATCCACACAAGATTTGCCCACTCTCCTAAAGCAATCGCCAACTACCTGGAAAGAATCACTACGGAATGATTTTGAAACGAGTGTTTTTAGCCTCTATCCCAGTCTGCTAGAAATTAAAGAACAGCTCTACAAACAGGGAGCCGTTTACGCCTCTATGAGTGGTTCAGGATCGAGTATTTACGGTATTTTTAAAGAAAACTGCGAAGCATTAACCGCTAACTATGCAGCACATTTCTGCAGAAGTATGCCACTCTAACAACCATTACCGTTACTAAAACATATGAAAAAGGCCTAAAACCACAATTGCAGTTTTAGACCTTTTTGCTATTTATTAGTAATGATTTACATCTGTATTCAAATAGTTATTATCCCTATTCTCCTACAAATATCATGAAGATCTCCTATTTAAAAAAACGATAAAGAGCCATCTTTAGTTGATACCCTTCTCGCGTAATTTCAATTGCCAATTCCAAGCCGAACGCAAAGTATCTTCAATAGTCTCTTGCGCCTTCCAGCCAAGTTCTGTATTCGCATAAGTAGGGTCGGCCCATACTTGTTCAATATCACCAGCTCTGCGTCCCACAATCTTATAGTTCAGCTTAACACCAGTTGATTTCTCAAAAGCTTTAATCAATCCTAACACAGAAAGTCCCACACCAGTACCAATATTAAAGGTCTCCACAGCACTCTTCTGTTTGTCGCCTAACATTCTATCAATCGCAATAACATGTGCTTTTGCTAAGTCAACCACATTGATAAAGTCGCGAATACACGATCCATCCGGTGTATTATAATCATCGCCAAACACGCTAAGCTGTTCACGGATACCTATAGCTGTTTGTGTAAGATAAGGGATTAAATTTTGAGGCACCCCATTAGGTAATTCACCCAACAAAGCAGTAGGATGCGCACCAATAGGATTGAAATAGCGTAACAAGATAGCTTTTATTGGCGAACCAGATAAAACAGTATCATGTACAATCTCTTCATTAATCTGTTTTGTATTACCATAAGGACATTCAGCCATTTTAACCGGTGCATTTTCTGTTACAGGCAGATTCTCTTTATCCGGTTGACCATATACGGTACAAGAGGAGGAAAAGACAATACCCTTTACATCACATTGAGGCATGAGCTCCAACACATTGATTAAGGAAACCAAGTTATTTCTGTAATACATAAGTGGTTTTGCAACCGATTCACCCACCGCTTTATAAGCCGCAAAGTGAATAATCGATGCTATGCCGGGATATTTTTCAAAAACCCCTTTCATAGCGGCCAAATCTAAACAATCCACCATTTCAAAAGCAGGGCGGATACCAGAGACTTTCTCTATTTGATCGACTACATCCTTAGATGAGTTAGACAAGTTATCAACAATCACTACTTCATAACCACTATTCTGAAGTTCAACAACGGTATGTGAACCAATATAGCCCGTACCACCTGTCACCAATATTCGCTTTTTCATATGCACTACTTGTTTGTATTTGATCTAGAAAAAATCTATTGATACAAATGTAATAATAATAACAAAAAAATTAGCAAAAAAAAGATATAAAATATTCAAATAGGAACAAAAAAAAGCACCTAATTCATTCCATTAGGTGCTTTTTTCTATTCTATATTCTATATTCTATTACATCAGCAATGCAGCTAAACCTTTGTCTACGCCAGAGAATCCCATGAAAGCCATCGCCAACAAGCCAGCTGTTACTAAAGCCACAGCCGTACCCTTCATACCTTTGGGTATATTCACTAAATCCATCTGTTCGCGCAATCCAGCAAACAACACCAAAGCTAAGGCAAAACCCAAAGCAGTAGAGAAAGCATAAACCACACCTGTCAACAGATTAAAATCGTTTTGAATCACTAAGATTGTAACACCTAAGAT
>JAQWAN010000077.1 GCA_028707655.1 Bacteroidaceae bacterium | reverse complement strand
CAAATATTCGTAAAAGTAATCACCCTATTGGCATTGTTCAGGGTGAGCCAACCTCTGATAGTGGATTAGTGAAGATTGGAAAGAGTGCTCTTCGTCCCGGTGATTCAATTACCGTGTGGGAACCTGCCGACCAATATAAAGGCGATTTTGCCCGTACTTATATGTATATGGTAACTTGTTACGAAGATTATGCCAATCTATGGCAGGGAGATGGTTTACTCCTACTGGATAATAACACCTATCCTGTTTTTGAAGATTGGGTGATTAATCTCTTGTTAGAGTGGAATGCTAACGACCCTGTAGATGAGTTAGAGCGTACACGCAACGATAAGGTTTATACTATTCAGGGTAACCGTAATCCTTTTATTGATTATCCCGAATTGGCCAACCATATATGGGGAGTAGACAAGGATACGCCTTTCTACACCGAGGCAGCAGCTACTACACCTCAGCTATTTATGCCACAAGATAACGAGGTAGTCGACCTACGTGTACAGCCACTTTCTGTGGATGGTAGCTATACCATGACCATACGTGGGCGAAATATTACGGGTGATATCACCATTACCTCTTCTAATCCTGTTTTTGTACCTGCCGTTTCAACGGTGAGTGCAGCAGATGCTATCATTGGTAAAAATGTGGAGATAGCAGCTCATTGGACGGCTACTGGCGATGTATCTACCATTATAACCCTCTCTTATAACGATAAAACTACACAATTTACCCTAAAAGCAAATGTG
Organism: Bacteroidaceae bacterium; assembly: GCA_028707655.1. Lineage (GTDB taxonomy): Bacteria > Bacteroidota > Bacteroidia > Bacteroidales > Bacteroidaceae > JAQWAN01. Next base: position 7,658 of record JAQWAN010000077.1, on the reverse strand, counting down.
TGGGATGGTATTCCTGCTTATCCTGCAACGGCTATCTCTTCTAGTAAATACTCAAAGAAATTCACTGCCAATTGGATGCTATTGCCCTCTATTACAGAGGTGTCACTCAATGTGTATACTAAACAGGGAGAGGAACAACACGCTTTAGACACCTATCCTATGGTGGTAAGTGGTAGTGAATATATTGTACATGTGCCTACTGCTTCTACCACTTATTATTATACGGTTAGTAGTGGAGACTTGGTGTCGAATGAAGTAGAGGTGGTGATGCCTGCCATCGATCCTATCTTCTCCGTTTCTAAAACAGACTACTATTTTACAGCCGTTCCTACTGTTGCTTCTGCAGAACAAGCGATAGATGTTTCGGCAGAAGGGTTGAAAGATAATACCGTTAACGTAGAGACAACTACTCCTTTTGAAATCAGTACAGACAAAGAAAATTGGAGTACCAAGCTCGTATTAACTACTGTAAATCCAACCTTCTACCTACGTATGGGAGCCGTTGCTACAAACGGTGAAGTAGAGGGCGAGGTTGTGCTTACTGGCTTAGAAATAGAAAAAGAGATTATACTCTCTGCATATGGCACAGTAGATGCTTCCAAAGCATTTTTCGAAAATTTTGAAGGCGATACTAAATCGTCGTATACTGCAGCTGAGGTATCCCTCTCATCGGGTAAATGGATGCTTTCTGAAGCTTTATTAGGAAAGTTAGACAACGATAAGAAAAATGGTTCGCAGAGTGTGCGTTTACGTAATAATGGTTCGGGAGAGGATAAGGTGTTTGGTTCTATCGAGATGTTAGAGGATAAGCCATTAGGCGTTAATACCCTCTCGTTTTATGCGGGCTCCTATGGTAAAGATGCTACTGGTACTATCGAGGTCTATTACTCTATCGACCAAGGTGCTAGTTGGACATTAGCACCTGGAGGTTCTATCACAGTAACCAAGACCTGGGAGAAATATGAATTACCATTGAATATAAGTGAGCCTCTTCGTCTTCGTATACAAAAGAAGGATACAGGGTCTACCTCTACGCGTCGTGTTTCTTTAGATGATATCACGATGAATAACTTTAGTGCAAGTGGAATAGATTTAAATTCACTTAATAAATCTGTAGTAACAGCAACAAAGGGAACTCTTTTTGTATCTTTGTCGCAAGCAAGCGATTTACAACTTTATACCCTTCAAGGGCAATTAATACGCACTTATGTGCTTTCTGCCGGCGAGCACCGCTTACCCTTAACAACGGGCACTTATCTTGTGCACGTAGGTGGAATTAGTAAAGTTGTTTATCTGTAAAAAATAAATAGATGAAGCAACTCTTATTTTCTCTAGTAGTACTATCGAGCATCGTTACCATGAAAGCGCAAACTATGGATTCGCTTTTTGTGGCAATGCCCGATAGTATTTGTACGTTATTGACAGCGGTTAATAGAGCCGATTGTATAGATTTTAGAGCCAGTGGTATGAAAGCGGTTGTGACCAATCGTTTTGGCAAATCGTCGGAGATGACTGATCTAACCTCCGATTATTTACGACTCCAACTAACGAGTGTTAGTACGGTAGAAATGAAAAAGATATTGCTACAAGATTCTACAGCGGTTATCTGTGTTATTAAAACCATACAGACACCTGTGGAAGATAGTAGTATCGCTTTTTATTCCACCAAATGGCAACTCTTGTCTACCGATTCTTTTATCACTTTGCCAAAAGAACAAGACTTCTTTGTGCAGAACGATTCTCTGGATACGGCTAAATATCAGCAGTTACGTGCTAAGGCCAATCTGTTTTTCACCTGTAAAATTGCCCTATGTAGTAAAAAGGAGGATTTACAATTTACCTTTACTACACCTGCCTACCTGGACAAAGAGGATCAAAAGGAGATGGCAGCTTACCTTATAAAATCGCCACTCGTATACCAATGGAAAGCGGACCGATTTACACCTAAAAATTAACTTAACCCTTTATAACGTGCGAAAAAGAATAATGTTCTTGCTGGTTTGTATTACTGTGCAAATAGGTCAGCTTTATGCACAACAATCTGTTGTGTTTCCAGACGAATTTAACTCCTCCTTAGCAGGAAAAGAGATTGTAATAACCAATCCGATGTATGTAATACAAACGTTTTACGATGACCCATATGACAATATATATATGTCCGATGAGCTTCTTCCTTCTCCAACAGATGTAGTGTTGCCTGGTACTAACGACTACTATACTATGTATTCTACGCAAAAGGAACACTCGCTAAAAGTGGTTAGCTCCTATTCTTTAGGTGGTGCAGAAAAGTTCCTCCGTGTGGGTGCTTATACCTCACAGTTGAAGGGAAAGGTTTCCTATTCTAAAGGGTATTATACACTAACCCTTACGGAAAAACCTCTTCTTGCGGGGAATGAACGTCCTGCTGCTCCTGCAGCTTTAGCAAGTGCCAATCTAAAAATTGTAGGCTTTAACCTCGAGTTTTATATGGCAAGTCCCTCTAATTGGGATGTTAGCTACGGTGCAAAATCAGCAAGTGAATTTGCTAAGCAACGTACCAAGATTGGTGCAGCCTTAAAGGGTTTGGATGCAGATATTTACTCTTTCTGTGAAGTAGAAGAGGGCAATTATTCACTGCGCGACTTAGCCGATTTATTGAATGAAGTAACCTCTTCTAATCGGTACACCTATGTGGATGATGGCGATAGTGAAGTAACCACCTATACCAAAAATGTATTTATCTACAATAAGGAGAAGGTAAAACCCTATTTGAATCTTAAAACATACGATGGCTATCTTGCCAAACGTCATGTAGCCCAATGCTTTGAGATGTTGAGCAATGGAGAACGCCTGATTGTTAGTATGAATCACCTGAAATCTAAAGGTGGTAGTGGAAAGGGAGAAAATGCTGACCAAGGAGATGGACAGGGACAGTATAATGCGCTTCGTGTAAGTGAGGCAAACGATTGTCTAACCTTCTTTGATGAGTTGAAATTATATTATGGAGATACAGACATTCTTGTGTTAGGCGATCTCAATGCATATTCGCAAGAAGATCCATTGCAAGTGTTTTATAACGCAGGATTTACCAATGAGCTAAAACGATTCTCACCAACAGCCTATAGCTATTCTTATAGAGGGCGTGTAGGTAATTTAGACCATGCACTAACCACAACATCGCTTACCGAACAGATTGCCGGTGCTACAATCTGGAACATCAATGCAGCTGAGTCCGACTATTTTGGCTATTCTAATACGAGTGGTTATGCTGCCAATCCTTATCGCTGTTCCGATCATAATCCGGTAATTGTGAGTCTTCACCTCGGTAGTACTGCCGATGGTGTTTCTACTACTACTGCTTCGCCAATCACCTTCTTTAAAGATGCTGCTGATGCTAATTATCAAGTGATGGGACCCTCTATTGAACGCGTAGAAGTGGTAGATAGCATGGGGCGTGTTGTAGCAGATTATAAAAATGCTACCTCCTCTACCTCTGTAAATGTCTCTACAACCAACTTGCAAAGGGGCTTGTACATTGTTCGTGTATCTACTCCTGTAAAAGATTATGCCTATAAGTTGCTAAAATAAAAGTACTATACATAAAAAAGCTGCCTATTCTTAAAGTAAGGATAGGCAGCTTTTTTATTAGGGAACGGTTATTTACCCTCAAAGACGCGACTGTCGTTCAAGATGCTCCACCATTTGCCACTCTTGGCTTGTGCAGAAATCTTTACTACGCTAGCAGCTGGATAGATGATAGGTTGTATCGATAAATCGCTCACATTCTTTTTAGGCATCTCTTTTTTTAAGGTTTCCCAGCCTACCTCTTTTAGGTCTTTGGTGAAAAAGCCATTCTTCTTAAAATAAGCCTGTTCTAGATAGAGTAGTTGTCGCAAAGCAAATTTGGTTTCTTCATCGTTGTTCCATTGAAAATCGGTTGTTGGATTTCCCGTTGTTTTATCTGTAAACTGTACAAAACCCCAATGTTCTGGTAGGTGAATATCTATAATGCCAGTGGGGGCCCATACCCAGTTTTCTTCATTTCCAACACCGCTTTCACCCGCTTTCTTTTGGTAGCTGTTCGCTATAATTTCATATTTAGGCCACTCAACACGAGAAAAGTTCATCCGCCACTGAGTACCATCTTTGACACCTACATTTAGAGCCGAGAAGGGGATTTTTATTTCAAGGGTCCATTTCTGGTCTATGTCAGAGGGGTCGTTGCATGTACCATATAACTGAATAGCGGTTTCTAGACCCTTTATGTTGAACCCATCTAGCGAAGTACCACGATAACGATAGGGTTTAGTTAAGAACAGATCCCATTCTGTTCCTAAGGCGTTTATCTCAAATTCAAAATAACTATGTGTATCTCCATCCGGGTCGATAAAAAACTCAAAATCATTGTCCATATAGAGATGAGCGTCTCTTTCCGTGAGAGTAGCCCAGAGATGCGGCTCTATCAATTCGGCTGCAAGGTATAGATTTTGTTTATCCCATAACATCTTGACGCGTGTCTTATAGGTAGGTGTTTTACCACTTTCTACCCCCTGTATATCAACAAAAGCGTCACTCCAGGGTGCGTTTTTCCATTCTTGTTCCTCCATTACTCCATCAACAGCTATTTTCTTTTCTACTTTGTAGCAGGTGTAGCGTGGAGGGTCGAACACAAAACTTTGTGCTATTGCAGTACCAATTGTTAGACAAGTAAGTACCGCAGTTGCTATTATTTTTTTTGTTTTCATAGTACACAAAGATATTGAAATATTTTTTTTATACTTTAATTGGTTAAAATATTTTGTGTATCTGCTAAAATATTACGAATATTGTCTTAGATTTAAACCTTAAGTTATCTTTTGACCTTTTCGACTAAACTTCTAAAAAATAAACCTATGCGACTGAAAACACTTTCTTTCTTACCTCTACTCTTTATTCTTGTAATAGGTTGTCGTCCTGCACCCACTGTATCTGCAGTAGATCCCTATCTTTCTCCACTAAAAGCAAGTATGAAGACCCTGTTGTCCGATAGAGATACAATAACAGGCACCTGGGAGAGTGCAGGGTGGTGGAACTCAGCTAATGTACTTACAACCGTTATTCGTTATAGTGCAGTGATGAAAGATACCACGATGTATCCCATTATAGAAGATGTATACAACAAAGCAAAAGTAGTGCATGCTAGTACCGCCCCTGGATCAAAAATTATCTCCGTCAATTTTATTAATGATTATTACGATGATGAGGCTTGGTGGGCCTTGGCTTGGATAGATGCTTATCACCTAACGCATCAAGGGAAATATTTAGCCATGGCAAAACTCCTTTTTACCGATCTACTAACTGGATGGAGTGATAAATATAATGGGGGCATCTATTGGAAAAAGAATCCTCTAGCTTATAAAAATTCAATAGCTAACAATCTTTTTTCTTTAACGGCTATTCGTCTTTATAAAGCCACCAAGGAGGCGACCTACAAAGAATGGTTTGAAAAAAGTGTAGCATGGTATCTACAGTCGGGACTGATTAATACCGACACCTATTATATAGAGGATGGTTTGTGTAGCGAAGGTACCCCCAACAGAGAGCGTCATTACACCTATAACCAAGGCGTAGCTCTTGCCGTTTTTGCAGAACACTATCTACTGACCAAAGATAAGCACTCCTTAGAGTTGGCAGAAAAGATAGCAAAAGCTACATTTACCCCTACCTTTACTACCTCAAATGGTGTTTTGAAAGAGCGTCTGCCAAAAATAGCCAAAGGAAACGATGGTGTTCAGTTTAAAGGCATCTTTATGCGTCATTTGGCTTTTCTATATCGAGTGACCAATAATGTAGTCTATAAAGATTTTATTTTAAAGAATGCAAACTCTCTTGTAACCGCTGCTTACAACACCACCAATCATAGCTTTAGCTGTTATTGGTCGGCTCCCTCCGAGCAGCCACGTTGTGCTGCTACCTCCGCTGCATTAGATTGCGTGATAGAGGCCGAATGGTTACAACAAAAATAGCGTTGTTACAAAACACAGATTCTATAACCTAAAAGAAAAATACATGAAAAAATTAGTTTTGTTGGCACTACTCTGTTTGATGAGTCTGCCTTCCTTTTCGCAAGCACGTTTCTTTACATGGACACATTATCCTAAAGATGGTGATTTAAAGAGCTATTTTGAGGAGCTTCATGATGTGGGTATCGATGGTATTTTAGTCAACTCATCTGCTGAAAAGATCAAAGAGATGTTGCCAATGGCAAAGAAATATGGTATCGAGGTACATGCTTGGATAATGGTAATGAGTAATGCTGAAATAGCAAAAGCACATCCAGAGTGGCTCGATTATAATCGTTTAGGACAGTCGTTGGCCAAGAAAAAAGCATATGTAGATTACTATAAATTTTTAAACCCAATTATTCCGGGTGTACAAACGGCCATTTTAGAACAACTAAAAGCGTTTACCGTTCTTAAAGGATTAAAAAGTATCAGCTTAGATTATTGTAGATATGTAGATGCTATATTACCAACAAGTCTGTGGCCTAAATATGGCATTAAACAAGACAAAGTATATCCCGAATGGGATTATGGTTACCACCCAGCCATGCTAGAAGCCTTTGAAAAGGAATATGGTTATGACCCACGAAATCAAGAAGATGTGAATGGCGATGAGAAATGGCACCAGTTTCGTATGACGGCACTTAACAAATTTGTGAAACGTATCCAACAGATGGCACATGCGGATGGTAAATTAGTAACAGCTTCCCCCTTCCCAACACCTGAGATGTCTCGCCAAATGGTCTACCAAGACTGGGGTGCTTGGCAATTAGACAAAGCTTTTCCAATGATCTATAACGGTTTCTATTATGGCGATATAGAGTGGATTACGAATTGCGTAAAAGCGTGTGTGCACCAAACCACACCGCCTACCGAAATTTATGTAGGACTTTTTACCGACGATTTTAAGCAGGAAAAAGGCAGTCTGTCTAAAGCGATAAAGTCCTCTATACAGGCAGGCGCTAAAGGCTTTTCCCTATTTATGTTTGCGTCCATGGATGCGGCTCAAAAACAGGAACTAAAAACATTAATTCAAGAACTAAAGCGCAAAACTAGATAATTGTGTTTTCCTAATTCTTTTACACCTAAATGGTGTGTGAATAGGGTTATACTAGTGCTAGCAGGGGATAACGAAAAACGTTATCCCCTGTGTTTGTAGTAGCCGTTTATATATATTTTTTTTAGCTGTAGTATGTTCTCTATGCATTATTTTTTTCTATCTTTGCGCCCGTCAAATTAAAAACGATTCATGAAACTACGTCCGATACATTATCATTTGATAGCCATTTTTGCTATCACCGTTTGGGGATTAACTTTTATCTCAACTAAATTGTTGATCCAAAATGGCATATCTCCTCAAGAGATCTTCTTGTTTCGTTTTGTGATTGCTTATGTTGGTATATGGTTTATTGCGCCAAAGCGACTTTTTGCACGTAGCTTTACAGATGAGTTATGGCTGTTAGCAGGAGGTGCATGTGGTGGGTCTATCTATTTCTTAACAGAGAACACCGCACTGCAGATAACACAAGCCTCTAATGTGGCTTTCATTATTTGTACCACACCGCTGCTTACCGTTTTTCTCTCCCGGCTTTTTTATAAAGATGAAAAGCTGTCCAAGCAACTATTACTGGGTTCGTT
>JAQWAN010000076.1 GCA_028707655.1 Bacteroidaceae bacterium | reverse complement strand
GTCTTGCAGAGCGTGGAACTTTTGTTGTGAACCCTGAAGGTAAGATTGTAGCTTACGAAGTGGTAAGTGGAAATATTGGTCGTAATGCCGATGAGCTGTATCGTCGTCTACAAGCGTTGCAATTTGTAGCGGAGCATGGCGATCAGGTTTGTCCAGCCAATTGGAAGCCAGGAAAAGAGACATTAAAGCCTAGTCTTGAATTAGTAGGTCTTATTTAAAACAATAACATATGCTAGATGAAAAGATAAAAGAGCAGTTAAAGTCGGTTTTTTTACTTCTGGAAAAGGAATATACATTGGTAGCCCAAGTGGCTACCAATCATTCTTCTAGGGGAGAGCTAGTAGAGCTTTTGCAGGAGGTGGCGAACTGCTCGCCACAGATAAATTACGAAGAACAGGTGGTGGAGCAGGGTCTTTTGCTGCGCATACGCAAAGGAGAAAAGGAGTGGAGCCCCTTTACTTTTCGTGCCGTGCCCACAGGTCACGAGTTTTCTTCATTAGTGATGGCCCTTTTAAATATGGATGGTAAGGGTAAAAACATCCCTGATGCCCTATTTATACAACGTATCCGCAATCTCAAAGGTAAACACAAGGTGAAATCGTATATCTCCTTGTCGTGTACCAATTGTCCAGAGGTGGTGCAAGCCTTCAATCTAATAGCCATTTTGAACCCCAATATTTCGCACGAAATTATCGATGGTGCACTTCATCAAGAGGAGGTAGAAGCCCTTTCGTTGCAGGGCGTGCCCTCGGTTTTTATTGGAGAGGAGTTGGTGCATGCAGGTAAAGCCTCGCTTTCTCTTTTAGTGGAGAGGTTAGAAAAGCGTTTGGGACAGACCGCTGCTGTAGAGACACAACCTGTAAAGAAATACGATGTAGTGGTCATTGGAGCCGGTCCGGCCGGTGCTTCGGCAGCCATCTATTCTGCTCGAAAAGGATTGCAAGTGGCCGTTATAGCCGACCGTGTGGGGGGACAAGTAAAAGATACGGTAGGTATAGAAAACTTTATCTCTAAAACCTATACCACGGGTAAGGAGTTGGCCGATGCCTTGCAAGCCCATCTTTCCACCTATCCTATTGCTACTTTTGAGCATCGCTTTGTACAAAGCATTGAGCCACAGCAGGAGGGGCATCTCATCCATGTGCAGCCTAACGAGACCTTTCTAGCTACGGCTGTTATTATTGCAACGGGAGCAGGTTGGCGTAAGCTCAATGTACCCGGTGAAACAGTTTATTCGGGTAGAGGTATAGCCTATTGTCCACATTGCGATGGTCCTTTCTATAAGGATATGGAGGTTGCTGTGGTGGGTGGCGGCAATTCTGGCCTTGAGGCAGCAATAGACCTCTCTGGTATCTGTAAGAGGGTGACTGTTGTAGAATTTATGGAAGAGCTAAAAGCAGATAAGGTGTTGCAAGATGCTGCTGCAAAACGCGATAATATAGAGATACGCACCTATGCCCAGGTATCGGAGGTGGTAGGTGATGGGGAGAAGGTAACTGCTCTTCGCGTAAAAGATAGAGCTACGAACCAAGTAAGCGATGTACCGCTTGCAGCTGTTTTTGTACAAATTGGTCTGTTGGCCAATACGGCTCCCTTTAAACAGTTGTTGCAGACCACTGTTGGAGGGGAGATTCAAATTGATGAGAAATGTAGGACCAACATTCCCGGTATCTATGCTGCAGGCGATGTAACTGCTATTCCCTATAAACAGATTATCATTGCTATGGGAGAGGGTGCTAAAGCTGCTCTTGCCGCTTATGAAGATAGGATAGTGGGACGATTAGTTGGAGAATAAATTATTATTCGTATATTTGCGAATAATAATTTTATTAATAAATAGAATAGAAAAATGAACGTATTAATTCTTTGTACTGGAAATAGTTGCCGAAGCCAAATGGCACACGCCTTTCTTCAATCTTTTGCTCCTTCATGGACTGTTGCATCTGCAGGCACAGCGCCTAGCGGTAAGCTAAACCCTAAAGCAGTGGAAGTGATGCATGAAATAGGTATAGACATGTCGCATCATACATCAGAAAATGTGACGAAGTATGTAAACGCAGAGTGGGATTATGTTATCACAGTTTGTGGAGGTGCCAAAGAGAGCTGTCCGCAGTTCTTGGGTAGGGTGAAGCACCGCTTACACATCGGATTCGATGACCCATCGGATGCAGTGGGAAGCGCCGAGTTTATTCAACAAGAATTTGTGCGTGTACGCGAGGAGATAAGAAAAGCTTTTTATACTTTCTATAGCAAAATACAAGCGGAAGATGAAAACTAAGAAACTGGGGTTTTTAAATAAGAACCTAACACTTTGGATTTTTCTTGCCATGGCTATTGGTGTAGCACTAGGCTATTTCTTTCCCGCTTTTAGTGTAGCCATAGATGGTATGTCGAGCGGAACAACGAATATTCCACTGGCCATTGGCCTTATTTTGATGATGTATCCTCCTTTGGCAAAGGTAGATTATAAACTTTTACCCAAAGTGTTTACCAATACAAAGGTGTTAACCATCTCCCTGCTGCTAAATTGGGTGGTTGGTCCTGTGTTGATGTTTGTTTTGGCTATTACTTTTCTACACGATTATCCAGAATATATGGTTGGTGTTATCTTAATAGGATTGGCACGCTGTATAGCAATGGTTCTTGTTTGGAATGATTTAGCAGAGGGAAACACGGAATATGGAGCCGGACTAGTTGCGTTGAACAGTCTGTTTCAAGTCTTCTTTTATAGCTTTTATGCGTGGTTGTTTATCACAAAGCTACCCCCTTTATTGGGCTTTGAAGGCGCCATTGTAGATATCTCTATTGCAAAAATAGCAGAAACAGTGGGACTTTATTTAGGTGTTCCATTTTTGATGGGTATCTTGAGTAGAGTTATCTTGGTAAAAATAAAGGGAAAACAGTGGTATGAAACCACCTTTATACCCGCTATATCTCCCATTACGTTGATTGCCTTATTGCTGACTATTGTTTTAATGTTCAGTTTGAAAGGGGAACTAATTGTGCAAATACCAATGGATGTGGTGCGGATTGCTATACCGCTGGTAATCTATTTTACGTTGATGTTTTTTATCAGTTTTCTTGCGAGCAAAACAGCGGGGGCATCTTACGATAAGAATGCTTCTATTGCATTTACTGCCACGGGAAACAATTTTGAATTAGCAATAGCGGTAGCGATTGGCGTTTTTGGTTTGCATAGTGGACAGGCTTTTGCAGGTGTTGTTGGTCCTTTAGTGGAGGTACCTGTGTTGATTGTATTGGTCAACTTATCGTTGTGGCTAAAGAAAAAGTATTATACAAATACTGTACAACCTAAATAGAGGAGGTGCAGCTATTTAGCGCAAAAGGAGAAGAGTATTAATCGGGTAGTCACGGTGAACCAATTGGGTAGTCACGGTGAACCAGTTAGGTAGTCGTGGTGAACCAGTTAGGTAGTCGTGACTACCAGGTTAAAGAAATGCAGCAGAGCTTCTTTTTGCTGCATAAAAAAAGGAGAAAACTAATTTAGTTTTCTCCTTTTTCTTTGGTGATCCGCCTGGGGTTCGAACCCAGGACCCCAACATTAAAAGTGTTGTGCTCTACCAACTGAGCTAGCGAATCGTTCCTTTGTTGCTGTTAAGCGGGTGCAAAGATACGTATATTTTTATAAACTCCAAACATTTTGCAAATTTTTTGAAGAAAAAGCTGTTTTTTGTTCTTATTCCTCCTCTACTGGCTTATCTTTCTTGGGAGCAACAATATATCGTTTGTAGTAGGCCAGTAGGAGGGTAGTTAGTGGTAGTGCAATAATAAGTCCAATAAGTCCAAACAACGTGCCCCAGATAGAGATGGAAAGTAAGATGATGGCCGGATTGAGATGCATGGCTTTTCCTAGTATGTGTGGGGTTAGAAACAGGTCTTGAAAAGCCTGTATTATGCAGAACACAACGGCTGCTCCAAGCAGTACGTACCAAAAGTTCTCGCCCGTATTTGCCGATTTGAGTAGTGCTAAGAGCACGGTTGGAAAAAGGCCTGCAATTTGTAGGTAGGGTACTAGGTTGAGTAAGCCAATAAAGAGGCCTAATCCGATAGCTACGGGAAAGTCGATAATCAAAAATCCGATGCTAAAGAGAATGCCAACACATAAAGCAATGGCAGTCTGTCCACGGAAATAGCGGTTCATTCCAATCTTGAGGTCGTTGGTGATGGCGATAACGTGTGTTCTATACTTAACAGGCACTAGTTGTTGCCATCCTTCGGAAATGGCTTCGTAGTCTTTTAAGATAAAAACCAAATAGAGTAGGATGATAAAATAGGATAGGATGTTCATCACAACACCCATGGATCCTGCCACAAAATTCCAGATATCGGGGAGTGTCTCTTTGAGAATGCCGGTGATACTCCCAGAGCTGAGTTTCTGATGTATCCACTCCATGTCTACCGTTTTTGCAATGACCTCTGAGATCTCTTTGGGTATCACATGGTTTGGATCGCCATCTTGTAGATAGGTTTGTAGTAGGGTGGCAAATCGTTCCGTTTCCTCTATAATAGGTGGTACCAATAGGTATAAGCTACCCACAAGGGTTAGGGTTACCACTAGTAAGGAAACGATGATAGAGACTACCCTGCTTTTAAAATGCAGTTTGAATTGAAAAAAACAGACCAACGGATGAATAAAGTAGGCTAATAGCCAAGCAATAAAAAAGGGGAGTAGTACATTGCTTAGTCTCTTTAAGAGAAATAGAACAAGTAGTGTGATTACGATACCTATGCTATAGCGAATAAAGCGATCGAAGGTGATTGTTTTTTCTTTCATACGGCAGTCTTATTTGGGCGTTTTTTGTTGCGATTGGAGATAGCATTTTCTGCAAAGTGGTTCATATTCGTTTACCTCGCCTAACAACACGCGTTTCTCGTTGCTTACGGTTCTGTGGGAGATATAGGCTAGGTGGCCACATTTTACGCAGATGGCATGCACCTTAGTTACCTCGTCGGCAATAGCACATAGTCCTGGGATGGGGCCAAATGGAACGCCTTTAAAGTCCATGTCTAGGCCAGCTATCACCACGCGGATACCATTGTTGGCTAAATCGTTGCATACCTTGATGAGGCCCTCGTCAAAGAATTGCGCTTCATCTATACCAACCACGTCTACCCCCGAACTTAATAGTTGGATACTGGCAGAGGAGTTAACTGGAGTGGAGGAGATGGCGTTGCTGTCGTGCGATACGACCTCTTTCTCCGAGTAACGGGTATCGATAGAGGGTTTAAAAATTTCTACATGCTGCTTGGCAAAGTTAGCCCTTTTTAAACGGCGAATCAACTCTTCTGTTTTACCAGAAAACATGGAACCACAGATTACTTCTATACGGCCTCTTCTACCTGTCTCGTGTAAATAATATTCTGAATACATAAGCAATAAGAATCAATTAATTGTGTTGTTGTACTTGCAAAAATACAATAACATATAGAATATTTTGCTTTTTACTCCTTTTTTTACAAAATTGGAACTCATTTATTCGCAGGGTTTTCTAGCGCTTTCTTCTTCTTTTGTTAAATCTTGTGCTTTTGTTCATTTCTCAGTAATAATTTTTACTTTTGTATAAAGGATTTGTTTATTGAAGGACTATAAATGGGGAAATTATTTGTTGTGCCAACTCCGGTTGGTAATTTAGAGGATATAACGCTTCGTGCACTACGTGTGTTAAAAGAAGTGGATTTTATATTGGCAGAAGACACACGTACTTCTGGTAATTTGTTGAAACATTTTGAGATTAAACAACCGATGTTTTCACATCATAAATTTAATGAACATCAAACCGTTCAGCTGGTTGTAGACCGTTTAAAGGCTGGCGAAGAGGCAGCCCTTATTTCGGATGCAGGTACACCTGCTATTTCTGACCCTGGCTTTTTGGTGGTGCGCGAATGTGTGCGCAATGGTATTGAGGTGCAGTGCTTGCCTGGAGCAACCGCTTTTGTTCCTGCTTTGGTGGCATCGGGCTTGCCCAATGAGAAATTCTGTTTTGAGGGCTTTTTGCCACAAAAAAAAGGAAGGGCTACTCGATTGGCTTTTTTAAAGGAGGAGACGCGTACCATTATTTTTTATGAGTCGCCACATCGTTTACTAAAAACGTTAAAACAGTTCGAAGAGACCTTTGGCCCCGAACGAGAGGCCTCTGTGGCACGAGAAATTTCGAAGATTCACGAAGAGTCTGTGCGTGGTACGCTGCAGGAGTTAGTGGCGCATTTTACAGAAATAGCTCCGCGAGGAGAGATTGTTATTGTTGTATCAGGAAATCTAGATAAAAAAAGTTCTATTAATAAAAAAAACGGCTTATGAAAAAATTAATTTTATTGGTAATGAGTGGAATGCTACTGGCTTCATGTGGTGGAGGCGGTATGTCAAAAGAGCAAATTCAATTGAGAAACGATTCCCTATCCTTGGAGCTTTCGCATCAGAAAGCTGAGTTTGATGATATGATGGCTACTTTTACGATGGTACAAGAGGGCTTTCGACATATTAATGAGGCAGAGAATCGATTGAATATGCAGGGGGATGGAACAACCGAGAACCCATCTTCTATTGCTTCTAAAATTTCAGAAGACATTGCTTTTATTACGGATAAGATGGCCGAGAATAAGGAGCAGATTAAGCGTCTTAAACAGCAACTAGCGAATAGTAGAGGGGCTTCTGCCAATTATAAGAAAGCGGTGGCCGAATTACAACGTCAACTAGAAGAAAAGACCCGAGAAATTGAGGAGCTGAGAAAAGAGCTAGCTGCCAAGAATGTGCGTATCACCGAACTAGACAATGCTGTAACAACGCTGAACAATAATTTGAGCGATTTACAAGAGGACAACGAGCAAAAAACCAAAGTGGTACAGGCGCAAGAAATTGCCATCAACACGGCTTGGTTTGTGTTTGGTACTAAATCGGAGCTGAAAGATCAACATATCTGGCAGAGTGGCGATGTACTAAAGAGTGCTGACTTTAATAAAGACTACTTTACCGAAGTAGATATCCGTAAGATGAAGGAGTTAAAACTATATGCTAAAAGAGCTTCGTTATTGACTACTCATCCAGATGGATCGTATCTCTTAGAGCGCGATGAGAAGAAACAATTGGTTTTGAAGATTATAAAACCAAATGAGTTTTGGAGTGTTTCTCGCTACTTAGTGATTCGTGTGCGATAATCTTTTTTAACAACTAAACGGTAACTGGAGTAGAAGACCCAGTGGATATTCTCCACTGGGTCTTCTTTTTGTTTAGGTCTTTTTACAATTGAACTATTTTAAAAGTGTCAAAATGTATGATGAATAACAAACTGACGAAGTAAAATTTTATATTTTCTCCATTTATTGTAGATAAAAGTTTGTCTGTAGCGCTTGTTTTGCTCTCGTAAATGACTTATTTTAACGCCTTATTCCTGCTGATTTGTTATGGATTCGCCCAAAATAAGAGAAATCTGTAATAAATTGACAGTTTTTTACGTAAGTGTGTTGTTGTGTATAAAAAAAATTAATATCTTTGTAAAGTTTGTATAAGAGACAAAAATAAAATAAAGTTAAACTTTAAGAGAGAGAATTTATGAAAAGAAAATTGATGTTGTTCTTGACCTGCCTATTTATAGGTGTTGGTATGGTAACAGCCCAAACGCAGAAAGTAACAGGTGTTGTGACTGCGTCTGAAGACGGACTGCCCATTATTGGGGCTTCTGTATCAGTAAAAGGTACTAAACTAGGTACAATTACTGATTTTGATGGTCGGTTCATTTTAACTAATTTACCAAGTACGGCTACTAAATTAGTATTCTCGTACATCGGTATGAAAAGTAAAGAAGTGACCATTTCGAGAAATATGAAAGTGGTATTAGATAATGATACCGAAGTTTTGGGCGAAGTAGTTGTAACGGGTATGCAGAAAATGGACAAACGTCTGTTTACTGGTGCTGCAACTAAAATCTCTGCTGAAAACATGAAACTGGATGGTGTGGCCGAAGTAAGTCGTGCTCTTGAGGGACGTGTAGCAGGTGTATCGGTTCAGAATGTATCTGGTACTTTTGGTACTGCTCCAAAAATCCGTGTTCGTGGTGCAACCTCTATTTATGGTAGCTCTAAACCTTTATGGGTTGTAGATGGTGTTATCATGGAAGATGTTACGGAGGTAAGTGCAGATGACCTTTCTTCTGGTGATGCTGTTACTTTGGTGTCTTCTGTTATTGCTGGTTTGAATGCAGACGATATTGAAAGCTTCCAAATCTTGAAAGATGGTTCGGCAACCTCTATCTATGGTGCACGCGCCATGGCGGGTGTAATTGTTATTACCACAAAGAAGGGTAAAGCTGGAACGAATAAGATCTCTTATACGGGTGAATATACCATGCGTCTTAAACCATCTTATAGCGAATATAACATCATGAACTCTCAGGAGCAAATGGGTGTGTATAAAGATATGGAACAAG
>JAQWAN010000075.1 GCA_028707655.1 Bacteroidaceae bacterium | reverse complement strand
AGTTATGTGATTCTCACCATGGTGCTTGCCTCCGTAGGTATTCCTGCAGAGGGGTTGGCTTTAATACTCGGTGTGGATAGACCGCTCGATATGTTGCGCACGGCTGTGAATGTTACGGGAGATGCTACTGTGGCCGCCATTATAGATAAGGGAGAGAGTCGAGAACTACAGAGGACGGATAGGGAGTAATATATCAAATTGCTTTTTTGTGCAATCCGTAGTATTGTTAGAATGTGGTGGATAAATCTCCAACGAGGGTGCTTCATCTGGGATAAAGCCACTCTGTGGTAGCCATGTTCCATAGAGAGAACCGTAGGCAAAACTAAGGTCTTCTTTAGACCCTTGAAATTTGTACTTAGCATAGTGCGCTGCGGCTATATAGTTTGTCCTAACCCCTTTTTCGTTAATGGTGACCTCTTTAGGAATGGTAATGCAGGCTCTATACCGACATTTATGTAGAGGTGTTACTCTTGGATTGTCATATGGAATACCTATGAGCACGGCCTCTTCTGTAATCAAATGGTGAGCTTCTGCATAGCTCATTAGTTCTTCCCATCCTTTAGAAACACCTAATGTGTAACCATTCATGGTTTGAACATAGGCCACATGATATCCAGGAAGCGTGATGAGCTCTACCTCCTCTAATTTTTTGCTGGTGTTAACATGTAATAGGTCATGTGAATGTTCTGGAGAGTAAAACTTCTCTATGTGATTTTTTAAGTAGCCTGCAGGGGAAACATTGTGATGTTTCTTAAAGGCTCTCGAAAAGGAGGAACTAGAACTGTAGCCACATTCTAGTGCTATTTGAGCCATTGATTTATTCCGCATGGTACAAAGTTTGTTAGCCGCTCTTTCTAATCGTAAACGTTCAATGAAATGATGAGGCGTTTCACCTACGATAGAGGTGAAGATACGATGAAAATGAAACGAAGAGAAACAAGCAATGGTTGCAAGTTGCTCTAATGTTAAGGGCTCGGAAAGATGGTCGTGTATATAATTAAGAACAAAATGAATGCGTTCGTTATATATCTCTATAGAAGAGGAAAAACTCATACTATGGTTTTTTAAGAATATGCAAAAGTAAGGATTAATGGTAGGTTATGCAACACAATGGTTAATCTATTCCTTTTTTTTATTTCACAGGGGTAAAATAGTATATTTTTTACATAAAAGCTCTATTTTCTTACAGTATATCAATTGAATGAACTCTTTTCTTCCAATTTGTTTGGTTTTTATGAAAAAGAGCTTACCTTTGCATTTATGAAAGTAACAATGAGTCATACATCTATCAGCCTATCTATTCTCCATATTATTCATCTCGTGGTCGTGCCATCAAGAGTGTGAGTTAGGTTATGTATGTATTCTGTACGAAATATAAAACAAATTGAAAGCCTTTCTCACACATGTGAGAAAGGCTTTATTTTTTTAAAGAGATAAGACATGAAAAATTTATTACGGAGCTCTTTTAGTACGCAAGGACGCAGAATGGCGGGTGCGCGTGCTCTATGGATGGCCAATGGTATGAAAAAAGAACAATTGGGAAAGCCAATTATAGCCATTGTTAACTCGTTTACTCAATTTGTACCTGGACATGTTCATCTCCATGATGTTGGGCAACACGTAAAGGCGGAGATTGAAAAAGCTGGTTGTTTTGCAGCAGAATTTAATACCATTGCTATTGACGATGGTATTGCTATGGGACACGACGGGATGCTTTATTCGCTTCCATCACGCGACTTGATTGCCGATAGCGTGGAATATATGGTGAATGCACATAAGGCAGATGCTATGATTTGTATCTGTAATTGTGATAAAATTACTCCGGGTATGTTGATGGCTTCTATGCGACTAAATATACCAACTGTCTTTGTCTCGGGTGGACCGATGGAAGCTGGTGAACTAGATGGTAAGCATCTCGACTTAGTAGATGCTATGGTACAGTCGGCTGACCCATCCATCAGTGATGAACAAATAGCAAAGGTGGAAAAGAGTGCCTGTCCTACCTGTGGTTGCTGTTCTGGCATGTTTACTGCTAACTCGATGAATTGCTTGAATGAGGCATTGGGTATGGCACTTCCTGGAAATGGTACGGTGGTAGCAACACATGTCAACCGTCATAGACTCTTTATACAAGCAGCTAGACTCATTGTAAAAAATGCACTGCGTTATTATGAAGCGGGCGACGACTCTGTACTGCCTCGTAGCATTGCTACACGTGCTGCTTTTTTAAATGCGATGACGCTGGATATAGCCATGGGAGGGTCTACCAATACGGTACTACATCTCCTCGCTATTGCACACGAAGCTGGTGTAGAATTTACGATGGATGATATTGATGAACTCTCTCGCAAGACACCTTGTCTATGTAAAGTGGCTCCTAACTCGCCTATTTATCATATGCAAGAGGTCAATCGTGCGGGTGGTATTCTCGCTATCCTTGCTGAGTTAGCAAAAGCTGGCTTGATAGACACATCGGTGAGACGTATCGATGGACATACGTTAGAAGCAGCCATTGCCAACTATGATATAACATCTCCTACCATTTCCGAGAATGCAACAAGAATATATAAAAGTGCACCTGCAGGCGCTTTTAATCTGCAGATGGCCTCACAAGAATATTATTATAAAGATTTAGATACGGATAGAGCAGATGGCTGTATACGCGATAAAGCACATGCTTATAGCACAGATGGTGGTTTGGCAGTGCTTAAAGGAAATATAGCACAAGATGGCTGTGTGGTAAAAACAGCTGGTGTTGATGCAAGTATATGGGTGTTTAAAGGACCTGCTAAAGTGTTCGATTCGCAAGATGCAGCATGTGAGGGTATCTTAAAGGGAAAAGTAGTGAGTGGTGATGTAGTGGTGATTACCCATGAAGGTCCAAAAGGTGGACCAGGTATGCAAGAGATGTTATATCCTACCTCCTATATCAAATCGCGCCATCTGGGCAAAGAATGTGCACTAATCACCGATGGTAGATTTAGTGGTGGTACCTCTGGTTTAAGTATCGGACATATATCACCCGAAGCAGCTGCTGGCGGCAATATAGGTAAATTGATGGATGGTGACATCATCGAAATAAACATCCCGAAACGAAGCATTAATGTGTTACTCTCGGATAAGAAACTGGCGGCTCGCCCAATGCGTCCGCTAACACGCAATCGATATGTGCCAAAGAGCTTAAAGGCATACGCTAGTATGGTAAGCTCTGCTGATAAAGGTGCAGTGAGAATGATTGACGAATATTAATTTTTAACCCCTTAGAACTTATGAAAAATGAGCTAATTTCTGGAGGTGAAATATTTATCCGTTCCTTGAAAGATCATGGAGTAGGTACAATTTTTGGTTATCCTGGTGGCGCTATAATGAAAGTTTTTGATGCATTGTACGATTATAGAAAAACGTTGCATCATGTGCTAGTGCGTCATGAACAGGGTGCTATTCACGCTGCACAAGGATTTGCCCGTTCTTCGGGTGAGGTAGGGGTCTGTTTGGTAACCAGTGGACCAGGTGCAACCAATACCATAACAGGTATTGCCGATGCAATGATAGATAGTACACCCGTGGTGGTGATTGCTGGACAGGTGTCCACCGATATGTTAGGAACAGATGCTTTTCAAGAGATTGATTTGGTAGGTGTTACACAACCCATCACCAAATGGAGCTTTCAGATTCGTAATCCAGAAGATGTGGCATGGGCTGTGGCACGCGCTTTTTATATTGCAAAAAGTGGTAGACCAGGTCCTGTTGTGTTAGATTTTACAAAGAATGCACAGATAGAAAAGGCGCAATATCGTCCTACTACAATCGATTTTATTCGTAGCTACGTGCCAATACCTGCCACCGAATTAGGTGCAGTGGAATGTGCTGCTGCGCTGATTAACACGGCACAACGTCCACTAGTATTAGTGGGACAGGGTGTGGAGTTAGGAGATGCGCAAAAGGAGCTACTTGCTTTCATTGAGAAAGCACAACTACCCGTTGCTTGTACTCTTTTAGGACTTTCGGCTTTGCCCTCTAATCATCCTTTGAACAAAGGTATGTTGGGCATGCATGGTAATCTTGGACCGAACGTAAACACCAATAATTGTGATGTGCTGATTGCCGTGGGTATGCGTTTTGACGATAGAGTGACCGGCAATTTGGCCACGTATGCTAAACAAGCCCAGGTGATTCATTTCGATATTGACCCCGCGGAAATCAATAAGAATGTACCAGTGGATATTGCTGTACTAGGCGACTGTAAAGAAACGCTGGTGGCCGTAACCGAACAGCTTGTACCTACTCGTCATGCAGAATGGTTAAAAACGTTTACCTCTTATGAGCGCGAAGAAAATGAAAAAGTGATTCTTCCAGAACTGCATCCTACCAACGATCATCTCTCAATGGGCGAGGTAGCTAGAGCCGTAAGCGAAGCTACAGCACATAAAGCCATCTTGGTGACCGATGTAGGACAAAATCAAATGATGGCTGCTCGCTATTTTAAGTATACCCAAAACAGAAGTATTATCACCTCTGGTGGTTTGGGAACAATGGGGTTTGGACTTCCTGCTGCCATTGGTGCCACTTTTGGTAGACCCGACCGTATGGTTTGTTCCTTTATGGGAGATGGTGGTTTACAGATGAATATTCAGGAATTAGGTACTATCATGGAGCAAAAAGCCCCGGTCAAAATTATCCTCCTTAATAACAATTATTTGGGTAATGTGCGGCAGTGGCAAGAGATGTTCTTTGAACATAGATATTCCTTTACCCCTATGATGAACCCCGACTATGGAGAGATAGCGGGTGCCTATGGTATCCCTTTTAAGCGAGCTACTACACGAGAAGAACTCCAAGAAGCGATTGCCGAGATGGTGGCAACCGATGGCCCCTTCTTTTTAGAGGCACGCGTTATCGAAGAGGGATCTGTTATGCCGATGATTCCACCAGGTGGAACAGTAAGTCAGATGTTATTGGAGTGCTAAAAAAAAGAACATGGAGAACAAACTATATACATTAATAGTACATTCGGAAAATTTTGCCGGATTATTGAGTCAGGTCACAGCTGTCTTCACGCGTCTTCAGATCAATATTGAGAGTCTGAATGTTTCCGCTTCCTCCATAGAGGGCGTACATAAGTATACCATTACTGCGTGTACCGATAGAAACAATATTGAGAAAGTGGTGAAGCAGGTAGAAAAAAAGATTGAAGTGTTACAAGCACAGTTTTTTACTGACGATGAGATCTATTCGCATGAGATAGCCCTATATAAGGTGTCGATGTCCGAATTTGAATCACAATCGGAAGCCTCTAAGGTGGTGCGTCAATATAACGCACATATTGTGGAGGTGAATCCGGTATTTGCCATAGTAGAAAAGAATGGAAGCAGCGAAGATATATCTGCTCTTTACAGAGAACTTAGTGCGCTGAACTGCGTATTACAGTTTGTCCGTTCGGGTAGGGTAACCATTCCCAAAAGTTGTATTGAGCCAGTAAGCCAATATCTAAACGATCGTGCTAAAGAGCACACCAACAAAAAGAAAAAATAATACTGGTGCATTTGCATCAATATTTAATAAGAGATAGCGATTAATTTTCACAAGAAATAGAATTTAAAACAAAACAAAATGGCACAAATGAATTTTGGCGGTGTTATGGAAAATGTAGTAACCCGCGAGGAATTTCCATTGGAAAAAGCAAAAGAAGTATTAAAAGAGGAAACAATTGCAGTGATTGGGTACGGTGTACAGGGCCCTGGACAATCTAAAAATTTGCGCGATAATGGTTTTAATGTGATTGTTGGACAACGTAAAGGAGCAACATGGGACAAGGCAGTAGCCGACGGATGGATTCCTGGTGAAACTTTGTTTGAGATTGATGAGGCTTGTCAACGTGGTACCATCATCCAGTATCTACTTTCTGACGCAGCTCAGATTGAGGTATGGCCTACTGTGAAAAAGAATTTAACAGCTGGTAAGGCACTTTATTTCTCACATGGCTTTGGTATCACCTATAGCGAGCGTACAAATATTATAGCACCTAAAGATGTAGATGTTATTTTGGTAGCACCTAAAGGATCGGGTACTTCTTTACGTACCATGTTTTTAGAGGGTCGTGGTTTGAACTCATCGTATGCTATTTATCAAGATGCTACGGGTCGTGCACACGATCGTGTAATAGCATTAGGTATTGGTGTTGGATCGGGTTATCTTTTTGAAACCACTTTTAAACGCGAGGTTTATTCCGATTTAACAGGTGAACGTGGTTCTTTGATGGGAGCTATCCAAGGATTGCTATTAGCACAATTTGAGACTTTACGTGAGAATGGTCATACGCCATCTGAAGCTTTCAATGAGACGGTAGAAGAGTTGACACAATCGTTGATGCCTCTATTTGCAAAGAATGGTATGGACTGGATGTATGCTAATTGCTCTACCACTGCACAACGTGGTGCACTCGATTGGATGGGACCTTTCCACGATGCCATCAAACCAGTTATGGGCTTGTTGTACGATAGTGTAAAAACAGGTAAAGAAGCACAAATCTCTATCGATAGCAACTCTCAACCAGATTATCGTGAGAAACTGAACGAAGAACTACGTCAGTTGCGTGAGAGTGAGATGTGGAGAACAGCGGTTACTGTACGTAAATTGCGTCCAGAGAATAACTAAGCGATGCATTAAGAATGCTATAATGTAATAAAAGAGGCTGTCCTGTAATAGGGACAGCTTTTTTTTTGTTCTTTTTCCAAAGATTATATTAACCACATTTGTCTGCCACGTTATGATGAATGAATCGTATAGCGTAAGAATCTGCTTTGTTGATAGATAGTTCTTTCGATAAATGCCCTATCTATAGCCGTTTTCTACTGCAGTTAATTAACCTGGTAGTCATGGTGAACCATATTGGTAGTCACGACTACCAGATTAAAATGGAAATAATCATTTGGTTTCATTGTTGATTAATTTAGGAGTCAATCTTATTTACAAAAAGACAGTCGCTAATTTAATGATTTTTTTAATACAGACAGCGTTTAATTTATAGTCCCTCTACCGGTTTTGTGCTATAGGAAGATATGCTAATAGTGCAATGATTACAATAACAATAACTAGATTCACAATTAATCTAACGCGTTTCTCTTTTTCTTTTATTTCACGCATAGAAAATGTGGTGAGATAGCCCCCAAGAATCATAGGAATCACTATCGACATTGTATAAAACATTTCCTCCTTAGTGAAGTAGTAAATAAAAAGAAATGCAATAGTTAGCACAATCGTTGTGTACTGAAGAAAATAAGCTTTTTTCATTCTTATTATTAAGTTCTATTTTGTTTTTTTTGAAAAAGTATCTGCAAATATAGCCCTTTTTACGTCTGATTTTGTTCTTTTTCACCTCTTAATAAATAGGTTGAGAATTCGATTAAGAGGAAAATGTAGAGAAAATGAGTAGTAATCAATTAGAAGAGGGCATAACTTTCACAGGCTTTTCTCACCTAAAGAATGTTAATACATCAAAATTGGTAAGAAAAACATAAAGCTACCTGTGGTGAAGTACTTTTGTTGGATGATTATCGGCTTTTCCTCTTTTAACAGATGAATTAGTGGTGTGAATGAGGGAATTCTTTCTCAACATAAAAAGGGTATGAATATTAGCAATATTGTAGAAAAAAAGTAACTTTGTCTTCTCCTTTTATGAACAATAGATGTTAATCACAATGCTAATTCAACAACCATTCAACAAATATTCTTTTTGTAAGCTAGTATGCAGCTTATTTATTTGTATGTTGTTTTTTCCTAGTACAACCTCTGCCAAAACGACTGTCACTAGTGAGGTCGATTCACTTTTAATGGTGCTAGATAAGGTAATTAAGGATTCCCCTATTTATTCTGCCAAAAAGCTAAAGGAGATCCAATTGCTACGTTCTCATCTGAATCACTCCAAATTACTGACCGACCAATATAGGTATGCAAGCGATTTATACTCTGCCTTTAGTTCTTATAATGCTGATTCAGCTTTCTATTATGCCAAGAAAAGAATGGCGATTGCCAAGAAAATCAATCATCCGGACTATTTAATTGGTGCTAATATGAATATTGCGGAGTTGATGGTTAAAACGGGTATGTATAAGGAGGCGTTGGATATTATGAAAACAATTCATGTTACCATGCTTGATAAGTATTTAAAAGGATATTACTATCATATCTATAGAACGCTTTATGGGTCGATGTGCGATTATTCTGTTACGGCAGATAAACAACGGGCATATGCTAAACTGGCCGATGTGTATCGGGATTCCATTATGCTATCCAATGCAGTTAACTCATCTACCTATGTGGTTGTAAAAGCGGATCAAGATAATACGCATGGAGATTATGAAGCGGCTATAAAGAGTCTGCAAAAATATTATACAGAGCATCAATCGGAAGATCCGCATACCACAGCTTTTATAACCTACACCTTGTCCGAGGC
>JAQWAN010000074.1 GCA_028707655.1 Bacteroidaceae bacterium | reverse complement strand
TCCAGAAAATGTGTTGGATTCACTATCGCGTTCCATCTTTTTACACGTAGAAGTAAGCACAACTGGAAAGGTAAAAGTGGAGGGGGTACAGAATGAAACCGAATTTACTGCTTCTTTTGACAGCCTACCTGCTCTATTACATACACCTGCTGGTATCTTAGCTTTGTATCCCAACCATATAGATCGACTAGAAAAAGATTGTAAAATAAATATTTCTGTGGTAAATCCTGTTAATGTTGCACGTGGATATGCTGCAAGATTGGGCGTAAATGCTACATCCAAAACAACCTCTGTTATTCAACTCTCTATTACAGATAATTCAGTTAGAAGGGGTATCGACTTCTTGAATAGACTTGTTGATATGTATAATAGAGATGCTATAAATGATAAGAATAGGGTGGCCACTAATACGGACATCTTTATCAATAATAGATTAAAGAAGTTAAGCTTAGAGCTCGATAGTGCAGATAGAGATTTAGAAAAATATAAAAAGAGTGAGCGAATTACAAATATTCAAGCGGATGCTCAACTCTCTTTGCAACAAAAGAGTCAGTACAGTAGCAAGTTAGTAGAGGTGGAGACACAGCTTAATTTGGTGAACTATTTACATGAATATATGAGGGCTAATGCAGATAAAGTGAAATTAGTGCCCACTAATGTTGGTGTTTCTGATGATACTTTGCAGGGGCTTATCGTAAAATACAATACTACATTACTAGAACTTGACCGTCTTAAAAGAACATCATCGTCTCAAAATCCAGCGGTTATTACCATGGAAAACACGGTTGATGCACTTTATTTTAATCTCCTTTCCTCTCTAAAGAGTGTGCAGCAAGGATTAACTATAACTAAGAAAGATCTTCAAAAACAAGCGGACCTTTTTAGTAGTAGAATTAATAATGTGCCAACTGTAGAGAGAGAGTATACAGAACGTTCTCGTCAACAATTAATTAAATCGGAGTTGTTCCTATCTTTATTGCAAAAACGAGAAGAGAATTCATTGGCTTTAGCCGTTACAGCTAATAGTGCACGTGTGATAGATGACGCCAACTCATCGGGTAATCCAATATCCCCTAAGCGAAAGATGGTCTATATGATTGCTCTAGTTTTAGGGTTTGCAATACCTATAGGAATTATATATCTTCTTGATATATTAAATATAAAAATAAGAAATAGACGTGAGCTTGAGAGCTTAACTAAGATTCCTGTTATCGGAGAGATACCATTAGGTCTTGATAACCACGAGATAGCTGTGGAGGCAAATGTAAACAATCAGATGGTGGAAGCCTTCCGTTTGGTTCGTACCAATCTTCAGTTTATGCTGGCTAATCCAAATCATAAAGTGGTATTAGTTACCTCCTCTATTCCTGGTGAGGGTAAGTCGTTTGTTTCTATCAACTTGGCTATTAGCTTGTCGCTAACCAAGAAACGTGTCTTGCTTATGGGAATGGATATCAGAAAGCCTACGATAGGTAAATATTTAGGCATCACAAAAGAGGAGGGTGTATCTAGCTATTTAGCGGGTATTAATTTAGATTATACCTCTCTTATTGAAACCTCCTCTATATCGGATACTTTAGATGTATTGCATGGTGGAACCGTTCCTCCTAATCCTTCTGAATTATTATCCAATTACCGGCTAGAAGACTTGTTTATTGAGCTAAGAAATCAATACGATTATATTGTGGTAGATTCAGCTCCAATTGGTTTAGTTAGTGATACGTTTGTTATTGGTAAATATGTGGATACTGCATTATATGTTTTCCGTCAAGATGTATCTTATAAGAAAAATGTAGAATGGTTAAACCATATTGTAACTTCTAGAAAACTAACTTCTCTATCTCTCGTTCTTAATGGAGTGAAACGAAAGAATAATAAGTATGGCTATGGTTACGGTTATGGCTATGGTAATAGTTATGGACAATATGGAGATGATCGCTCTGTGAAGAAGAAAAAATAAAGAACTCATTTGTAAGGATTAAGATGTACCTGTTATAGATGGAAGAGAAGAATAAACAGTGGTTGGTAGTGCGAACAAGAGCTAATCAAGAACTGACCACTGCCGAGAAATTTAAAGCTCTATCTATTGAGGTTTTTGTACCCTGTAAGGAGGAGATTCGTCAAAGAAGAGATCGAAAAGTTGTGGTTACTGTTCCCTTAGTAAAGAACATGGTTTTTATCTATGTGGAACGTAACGCTTTTCTTACCTTAATGAAAGATGTTGGTTGCCAAGTCTCTTTGGTGATGGATTGTGCTACAAAGTATAGCTTAGTGATTCCCTCTTTCCAGATGGAGGCTTTTAAAATGGCGTGTAAAGAGACGAGCTTTGCTGTGAACAATACTGTTCCCTTCCGGAAGGGCGATTTAGTAACGGTGGTGGATGGTCCATTAACGGGATATAAGGGAGAGTACTTTGCCACGAAGAAATCAGGAGTGCTTCTTATTCGTCTTTTCCCAGAATGTGTAGCAAGTATCGAGATAGATAAATCTGCAGTTCAAAAAAACAAAAAAACATCTTAACACAAGAACTTAAGTCTTTCCTGCCGATTGGCGATGGGATATAAGTGCTTCGTTTATCATCTGATAGGGATTTAGAGTACGTCATTAATTCTTCTAATAGCAGTCTTATTCTAGCTCTAACGCAAAGGCTTCTTTCATTTTAAGCAGACTAGCATTACGTTGGCACATCATTTTGTACTGTTCATTTTTACTATATGCTCTCGTTGGTTCAGATGATTCTCTAATTTGTATATCCATGCTGACCAAATCGTTTTTCAATCCTTGGCGTAGGTGTTTTTCGATCGCTTTTTTGTGCTTTTTCATGGTCGATTTGACCAGTTCATTATCGGCCTTAACTAGAAAATGGGTGGAGTCAATGAGTTCTAGTTCCATTCCCATCATTCTACCGCTTGTTGCTTTCTCTTTTTGTGGCAACTGAGTTGCATATTCACGCCATAGATAGCGCAAATCGGCTAGGGTATAGCTCCTATTGTTTTCTACTGCTATTTCCTCTTTAGGCTTAGCTCCATAGTTATTCTTTGGCTCGTGTACAGTAGTGGGGGAGCTCTCCTTCTTAGTGATGCTTTCTACTGTCTTTTTTATAGATACGCCGAGCATACTCGATTTAATCTTATGCTTTTTCTGTTCTTTTCTTAATTCAAGAAGTGGTGATCTTTTGGCTTCTGGTGAGGTAACCTCTACAGCTTTAGTTGTTTGACCAGCTTGTTGATGACTAGCTGTTTTTATGTTGACCTTTTTATCTGGTGCCGCCGAAGCTGCTTTCTCTTTTTTAAAGATAGGATCGAGCTGCGTGGTGCTTTTAGCTTCCTCTAATTCATCCGAGTCTTTTTTTTTTTAGTGAGTTGTGCTAGTTGAAGGAGTGTTATCTCTGTCAATAGACGTTTGTTCTTACTTGTTCTGTAGTTTAGGTCGCATTGATTGCATATTTTGATTGCCTCAAAGAGGAAGGGCAGCTCACTTTTCTTAGCTTGGTCTTGGTATTTTAAACGGAACGTTTGGCCAACCTCTAATAGAGGTAGAGTTGCTTCATCTTTACTTACTAACAAGTCGCGAAAATGTGCTCCTAATCCAGTAATAAAGTGATTACCATCAAATCCTTTGCTTAAAATCTCATTGAGTAGCAGTAGACACTCTTTATACTTGTTTTCTAGAATAAAATCGACAAGCTTGAAATAATATTCATAATCCAATACATTAAGATTAGCTATTACCGAGCTATAGGTTACTTTTTTCCCAGAAAAGCTAACCACTTGGTCAAAGATAGAGAGTGCATCTCTCATCCCTCCATCCGCTTTTTGTGCAATAACCGTTAACGCTTCTGCTTCTGTTTCAATGCCCTCTTTGTCTGCCACTTTTTGCAAATAATCTACTATATCATTTACACTAATACGGGAGAAATCGTAAATCTGACAGCGAGATAAGATGGTAGGTAAAATCTTATGCTTTTCGGTTGTAGCTAAAATGAAAATGGCATGATGTGGTGGTTCTTCTAATGTTTTAAGAAAAGCATTAAAAGCAGCTTGCGATAGCATATGAACCTCATCTATGATATAGACCTTATATTTCCCAATCTGTGGTGGAATACGAACCTGTTCAATAAGCGTACGTATATCTTCTACGGAGTTATTGGAGGCTGCATCTAGTTCATAGATATTATAGGAGCGTTGTTCTTTAAAGGCAAGACAGGATTCGCAACTATTGCATGCCTCTCCATTTTTAGTGGGATTTAAGCAATTGATTGTCTTAGCAAAGATACGTGCACAGGTTGTTTTTCCTACACCTCTTGGTCCACAAAACAAATAAGCATGTGCTAGTTTGTTTGTTGCGATAGCGTTTTTTAGAGTGGTAGTAAGTGCTGGTTGTCCAATAACAGTGTCGAAACTGGAGGGACGGTATTTTCTTGCGGATACAATATAATTATTCATATGCTCAATTCATGTTTTTATCTACAGGTGCAAATGTACATTTTATTTTAATCATTTTGCTATTCTTCTTCCTAAAAATACTATCTTTGCGAGAGTCTTATTACGCTCTTTTTATGAAAAAATTATATAATCATCCCTATTTTAGTAGAGCATTATGTTATGTAGTGCTGCTGCTTCTTTTTGGTGTATATATATTTTACATCGATGAAAATAGTATATCTGTTCGTATGCAAAATAAGAGGTATATAAAAGAACTGCGTCAAGAGATAGAGCTCTACCAATCTAATTATGACCGAGACGACCGTATTGTAAAGCAGCTTTCTACTTCTCGCGAAGTGATTGAGCGTATTGCTATAGAGAAATACAATATGAAAAGAGAGGATCAAGATATATTTATCATCCATGAACCCTAGTAAAATATGAAAAGTGCAAAGTTAATGATACAACAAATAGGAGGAGTACTTCTTTTGTTAGGAGCCGCTACGCTAATGACAGAGTGGACATGGTCGCGTTACATTTATTGTGTAGGTGCTGTTATGTTTGCTTTTTTTCAGTTAGTAGACCAATATAAAGGGGAGAATATAGTATTAAAACGATTGTATAAACAACTTTCTTTTGGCGGTGCATTATTGTTGTTGACCGGCGTATTATTGTTTACAACGCATAATAATGAGGCTTTCCTATCTTTGTCGGTAGCTGCCTTTATAGAGATTTATGCTGTGTTTAGAATCTCCGCAATTGAAAAGAAAAACAAATAACCTCTTTGAATCTTAGATGGGGCGAGGTGTGTGTCAGAGCGATGAAAAGGTATGGTAAACGAAATAAAAAAAATCGTTGTAAGTAAAACTTACAACGATTTTTTTATCTTTTATTTTCAGTAGATCCTGTTTATACTACGGGTCTATTTTCTGGAAAGATTATTTTTTTGATTTCATAGAAGAAGGACTATATCTTTTGTTCAATTCCTTCACTACTTGGTCTGTAATGTTTAGTGCTTTATTTCCATAAAGTATATTATCTAAACCAGAATTACTTAAGATAAAATCGTATCCTTTTTTCTGACTATACTCTTTTAAGAAAGTACGGATAGAGTCTTGTAACTGTAAACTGTTTTTTTGGTTCTCAGCAGCTAGCTCATTTCTCAAGCGATTGTTGAGCTCTTGTAAATCTTTTTGTCTTTTTACAAGTCTGTTATTCTCTTGTTCGGCTCTAGCTCTAGTAGCAAAGGCTTGGTTTTGTAATTTACGTTGAAAATCTTGTGCCTCCTTTTGTAGGTTGGTGCTCTTTTCATTTAGTGTTGCACGAATATTTTCCTCTTTCTTAATCATCATCTCTGTTAATTCAACAGAATAGTCATATTTTGATAACAAAGAGTCTGTTTCTACAAAAACAATAGAAAGAGAAGAAGGATTGCCTTCATTGTTTACTGTTTTAGTAGAGATGTTTTGATTATCAGAAGGCTTACATTGAACCAACAATGTAAAAACAATAGTCGCTAATGCGCCCTTAATAAGTAAATTATTTTTTCTCATGAGTAAGTATAATGTGTTAATGTTAACTGTTCTTGTGTACGTTTACCTTCCATTTCTTTGCACTTCGTGCATCTCTATCTTGAGATTGAGCACATCCAATTCCTCGTTTTCTCAGTTCTTTACTACTGCTGACATGTGAAATTTTAAATCTTCCCTTTCCAAAAAAGATTTTTATTCCTAATAAGCCAACGCATAGCCCCAGAATTAGTAGTATTGTAAGAATATATCCAAGCATTTATATTGATTTTGTATTGCAAATATATATCTTTGTACGAAGAAAGCACGTTTTTTTCTAAAAAAAACACGTTTATATTGCTTATCTTCGCTCAAATTAAGTAAAATTAGCAAGAATCACTTCGCAAGAAGAATAAAAACATATTATTAGTATGGAAAAAGAAACATTACGTCCAGCAGAGGTATTTCATTATTTTGATGAAATATGCCAAGTTCCTCGCCCCTCTAAGCATGAGGAAAAGATAGTAGCCTATTTAAAAGAATTTGGTGCTAAGCATCAATTGGAAACAAAAGTCGATGCAGTAGGAAATGTATTGATCAAGAAACCAGCCACCAAGGGATGCGAAAAGATGCAAGGAGTTATTTTGCAATCGCATATCGATATGGTATGCGAAAAGAATGCAGATGTGGAACACGATTTCAATGTGGACCCTATTGAGACTTATGTAGATGGCGATTGGTTACGAGCAAAGGGCACAACATTAGGAGCGGATAATGATATTGGTGTTGCTACTGAACTTGCCATATTAGCTTCTACTACCATAGAGCATGGTCCGTTAGAATGTTTGTTTACCATCGACGAGGAGACAGGCTTAACAGGTGCATTTGCACTAAAAGAGGGCTTTATGGATGGGTCTATCCTAATTAACTTGGACTCAGAAGATGAGGGTGAGCTTTTTATCGGATGTGCTGGAGGTATAGACACTGTAGCTAAATTCCATTATAAAGAGGAAGCTGTCCCCGAAGATTATTTTTTCTTTAGAATAGATGTAAAAGGACTTGTTGGTGGTCATTCTGGTGATGATATTGACAAAGGACGCGCCAATGCAAATAAACTGTTGACTCGTTTCTTGTTGCAATCGATGAAGAAATATCCATTGTCTTTATGTAAGATAGAGGGTGGTAATCTACGCAATGCTATTCCTCGCGAAGGATATGCAATTGCTGCAATTCCTGCTACCTTTAAAGAGGCTATTCGTGTGGATTTCAATCTCTTTGCTGCTGCAATGGAAAAGGAATATGCACAACAAGAGGAGTTTATGCAGTTTGTATTGCAATCTCACCCCACTCCATCGCCCGCCATTGAGAAAGCAGTTGCTAAGAAATTGTTATTATCTCTTCACGCCGTAGTGAATGGTGTGTTTGCTATGAGTCAAGAGATCAAAGACTTTGTACAAACCTCTAACAATTTAGCCTCTATTAAGATGAATGAGCCAGGGGTTATAACTGTTCAAACCAGTCAACGTAGCTCTGTTAACTCCTCAAAAGAGGATGTCAATGCTAGTGTAGCTGCTGCTTTTGAATTAGCTGATGCTGAGGTTAAATCTGGCGAGGGTTATCCCGGCTGGAATCCAAATCCAGACTCTGCTATTTTACGCGTTGCTGTGGCATCTTATAAAGCAGTATTCGGTGTAGAACCAGAAGTAAAAGCCATTCATGCAGGACTTGAGTGTGGTCTTTTCTTAGAGAAATATCCATCGTTAGATATGGTTTCCTTTGGCCCTACTTTACGTGGTGTTCATTCTCCTGATGAGCGCATGTTAATACCAACAGTAGCCAAATTCTGGGATCATCTACTACATGTATTAAAAAATATTCCAGCCGCAAAGTAAAATAAACGGCTTCTTACAACGTTTAATAATAGTCAACTGTCCTCTGTAAATGAGATTGGTTGACTATTATTAGTTATACAGCACATGAAAACAGAAAAATCGATTCTCCTAGCACTAGTTATTGTTTTGTTGTTTCCTCTTCTTGGAGGATGCGATGATACCACTTTATATACCACCAACCCCAGTGTGCAATTATCGTTTCAACGTGATACGGTTAACTTTGAGACCGTATTTACCACCATTGGTTCCTCCACACAAGTAGCAAAAGTCTATAACCGTAGTAACGAGCATATCCATATTCGTTCTGTCACGTTGGCCGATGCCAGTCGTTCAGGCTTTAGTGTGAATATCGATGGGCAGTCGGGCACTACTTTTCAAGATATCGAGATTCGTAAACAAGACAGTCTCTATATTTTTGTGCAAGCCAATATTAATCCTTTAGATAAAGATAACCCCATCTTAGTAAAAGACTCTTTAGTGTTTGAGCTCAGCAGTGGAAGTGTGCAAGATATGAAGCTTATGGCCTATGGTCAAGATGTTTTGATTTTAAGGGGCAAAGAGATTCAGGAAGATACCACGTTTACCTCAAAACGTCCTATTTTGATTTACGATAGTCTGCGTGTTAATGCAGGAGCAACGCTAACATTAGCGGCAGGCACACAGCTCTATTTTCACGATAAGATTGATTGTAAAGTCTATGGAACACTGGTTGCAACAGGTACACAAGAGC
>JAQWAN010000073.1 GCA_028707655.1 Bacteroidaceae bacterium | reverse complement strand
ACCAATTCTAAAGCTCTAAGTACACCTAACTCAATATCTGCTTTTCTATAATGCCATGTTAACGAATAGGTTTTCTCCTCTATTAAACTCCCAGGGGTCTTATCTACAAAAGACTCTAAAACAGGCAGAATACTCTTCTTCCATTTTGAATTGACCGGTTTTCGTTGTTTCCAAGAACCATTAACTTCTTTCTTCCAAGCCCCATGCTCGGCAATCAGCACATAGTTTCTATTACCAAACCATCTTTCAAAGGTATCCTTATCTCTACCACTCACAAGTACTAGTTGTGTATTTTTATGAGCAGCAACTGCATCTAAAATCGCATACAATTCCTCATCAGGTTTTGCTGCTTGTGGATTATCAAAGAAACGTTGTAAGGTGCCATCATAATCCAAGAAAATGAGTCGCGACGATTCCTTAGTAAATTCGGAAAAGATATTTGTTCGTAAAGTTGGAGAGATTTTACGCGCATGGTAGTCGGATTGCTTTTCAATCGCATTCGATAAAGAAAGAACAAACTCCTCTGCCCATTTATACACATCATATCGTTTAAGGCGTTTCTGCATTAAATGTAAGGTTCGTTCTTTTTCCTCCTCAGGCATGATTAAAGCTTGATAAATAGCCTCAGCAGTAGAAGGAATATTATTGGGATTAACCAGTAGCGCCTCTCCTAATTCTTTGGACGCACCAGCCATCTCACTTAAGATAAGCACGCCACTACTATTTACCTTCGAGGCAATAAATTCTTTAGCCACTAAGTTCATACCATCTCTAAGAGGCGTTAGCAAGGCAATATCAGACGAACTATAGAGTTCAATTAAATTTTCAAAAGGCATTGAACGATAGAAATAGATAACTGGGTTCCAGTTCATCGTGCCAAATGTTCCATTTATATTTCCCACTAACAAGTCGACCTCATCTTTCAAATTCTTATAACATTCAACATCCGTACGAGAGGGAACAGCTAGCATAACCAATGACACCTTTTCTCTATACTCTGGATGATGCTCCAAGAAATAATGAAAAGCTTTTAGGCGTTGTGGAATTCCTTTGGTATAATCAAGTCTGTCAATAGACAAAATTAATTTTCTATCGGGCATTCGTAAAAGGAATCTATCAATATCTTGATGCTCTTTTGAACGTTCTTGTATAGGCTTACTCTGTACCTTAAGTGCTTCTCTCTCAAATTTTCCATAATCAATTCCCATAGGGAACACATCGATAAATACCTGGCGGCTCTCCAATTTGATTTGATTAAAATCAACATCGTAACCTAATAAACGTTTTACAGAACTAATAAAATGTCGTGCATAATCGTACGTATGAAAACCAATTAAATCAGCTCCTAGTAATCCTGTCACAATCTCTTCTCTCCAGGGTAAGATACGGATAAGCTCGTACGAGGGGAAAGGGATGTGCAAGAAAAATCCGATACGTAAATCAGGGCGTTTTTCTCGCAAGATAGAAGGTAATAACATCAATTGGTAATCGTGTATCCAAACAACATCATTTTGTCCCGCATTTTCAATAATAGCCTCAGCAAAAAGCTGATTAACTTTACAATAAGCCTCCCAATATTCCTCTTTAAATATGGTCATCTCTGAGAAATAGTGAAATAAAGGCCAGAGCGTAGAATTACTAAAGCCATCATAATAATTTTCGATTAAATCTTCGGATAGAAAAACAGGAGAGCATTGTTCTTTTTTTAGTAATAATTTAACTTGCTCCGCCTCTTCGTCAGAAGAAGGTATTAATCCAGGCCATCCTAGCCAGATACTATCTTGCCCTTTGTGATAAGACTCAAGGCCTGTAGCCAAACCGCCAGCGCTGGGTGTTACATGCAAACCCGTGTCATCTTTATCTATTTTTACTGGCAATCTGTTAGAAACAATAATCAATCGATCCATATATATGTATTTGAGTTAATAATAACGCCACTCTATTGGTATAAAAGTAGGGCGAGAAAGAAGCAGTAGACAACTAGGTTGTATCAAGAAGATCACTTAAATACAAAAAGGAAGAAAGCAAAAAAATAAAACAGGCTACTGCTATTGGATGCTAAATATAGTCAAAAAGATTGGATTTACCAAAAAAAAGGATTAAAAAAAGCGGCAATCATCCTTTTATTCAGACACGATACTACATTTTAACCCTATTTTTAAAAAGAGACTACAAAGAGAACAATTAGCTATGTTTCAATATAGGAAGACAGATTTCATATTTTACCACTACCAAACGAATCAAAAAGACCACGCTTCCACTAATACACTGTGTGACAACAATATTAAATCCGCAGTAGAGACAAAAGCCGTAAATCAGTCCGCCCATCACACAAGCAATAGCATAAATCTCTTTTCGAAAGATAAGTGGTATTTCATTAATAAACACATCCCGAATCACACCACCAGCAGCTCCCGTTATAGCACCCATCACCACTGCCACCCATAAGGGGAAACCAAGGTCTAGCGATTTCTCTACGCCAACAACCGTGAATAATGCTAATCCAATAGAGTCAAATACAAAGAATGTATTATTCAAATGGATTAAGACCTTACCAAAAAGAATCATCCATAGCAAAGCCAAGCCCGAACAGATTAAGTAGATTGGATTAGTCATCCAAAAGGTAGGCACCCCTAGCAATAGGTCACGAATTGTACCACCACCAATCGCAGTAGATACCCCCACTACATAAGCGCCAAACCAATCAAACTCTTTAGCAGAAGCCAAACGAATACCACTAATTGCAAAAGCAAACGTCCCAATAAACTCCAGCACCTGCAAGAAAGAGGGAACCACTAAATTATCTAGCCACATTATTTATAATATCATTTGCCAAGAAACCTTGAAAATTACGCACAACACAATCCATTAAACGACCTCTAGCCTCATTTGTGGCCCAAGCGATATGAGGCGTGATAAAACAATTCTTAGCAGACAACAGCGGATTATCATGCTTAGGAGGTTCAGCAGAAAGCACATCCAATCCGGCACCAGCAATAACCTCATTGTTTAACGCATTGGCTAAAGCCTCTTCGTCAATAAGCGGTCCACGGCCAGTATTAATCAGAAGTGCCTTTTTCTTCATAGAGAGCAATCGTTTTTCATCTACCATATGATGTGTATTTCTATTAAGAGGACAGTGTAAACTCACCACATCAGAATATTTAAACACCTCCTCTAGCGTATGTGCAAAAACCCCAACAGGCAGTTCCGCTTGTTTCTTAGAGGTATAAGCCCAAACCTCCATGCCAAAGCTCACCGCAATAGAAGCTACGGCATGACCGATACTGCCTAAACCAACAATACCCATTCGTTTTCCATGTAGCTCCATCATGGGCATATCCCAGTAACAGAAATCACGATTTTCTTCCCATCTACCTTTTCTGTTCTCCTTTGCATAGTAACCCACACGATTGGTTAGATTCAGTAAATGTGCAAAGACCATCTGTGCCACAGAGTTTGTACTGTAAGCAGGCACATTTGTCACCACAATGCCCTTTTTTCGAGCCATGTCAATATTCACCACATTATATCCTGTAGCCAACACACCAATATATTTCAAGTTTGGTAGTGCAGCCATATGTTCCGCTGTAATCATTGTTTTATTTGTAAACAACGCATCAGCATCCTTAGATCGTTCTATCAATTCGTCAGGCGCAGTAAGTTCATATATGCTACAATCTCCAAGACTCATCAATGGTTCCCACGATAAATCATTTGGGTTTAACGCATAACCGTCTAACACTACAATTTTCATTTTTTTCTGTTCCATACTGATTCCTTCCTTTATCTAATTAATATCTATCTTTCCAAATCTGCTGCATCTTATCCCGCAGTTTTTTTTCAGTTAAATTATCTTGTGGCTGCCAAAAAGAGTTTTTGTTAAGTGCATCGGGCAAGAACTGTTGTTTCACAAAATGCCCCTCATAGTTATGCGCATATTTATAGCCATCACCATAGCCCAGTTGTTGCATCAATTTAGTAGGAGCATTTCGCAGATGTAAAGGAACAGGCTGATTTCCCGTTTCTCTAACACAACTAATCGCTTTGTTAATAGCCGCATAGGCCGAATTACTTTTAGCACTTGTTGCCAAATAGATTGTTACCTCTGCCAAGGGGATACGCCCCTCTGGCCAACCAATCTTATGCACCGCATCAAAACAAGCATTTGCCAAGAGCAGCGCATTTGGGTTAGCTAGTCCAATATCTTCGGCAGCAGAAATCACCAAACGTCTAGCGATAAACGAAGGCTCTTCGCCCCCCTCAATCATACGTGCTAACCAATAGATAGCAGCGTCTGGGTCGCTACCTCTAATCGATTTGATAAAGGCAGAGATTATATCATAATGAAGTTCACCACCCTTGTCGTAGGCTTGCGGGTTCTGTTGTAGACGATTAATCACCCTTTCATCGGTAATCACCACCTCCTCCTCTTGCTCAGCATCTACCACCAACTCAAGAATATTAAGTAGTTTACGTGCATCCCCTCCAGCATAACGAATCATAGCATTCGTCTCTTTCAGCTCAATCTTTCTTGTTTTAAGAATGGTATCTTCTTTCAACACATGTTGCAACAACAAAAGCAAATCATCGCGTTCCAACGATTTAAGCACATAGAGCTGACACCGAGAGAGAAGCGGACGAATCACTTCAAACGAAGGATTCTCCGTAGTAGCTCCAATCAGCGTTACCGTTCCCGTTTCCACTGCGCCCAAGAGCGAATCTTGTTGCGACTTACTAAAACGATGAATCTCATCTATAAAAAGGATAGGACTCGAGGTAGAGAAAAAACGGTTGTTACGTGCACGTTCAATCACCTCACGCACCTCTTTCACACCAGACGAGACAGCACTCAACGTATAAAATGGTGTTTCTAATTGATGTGCAATAATCTGTGCTAATGTGGTCTTACCCACTCCTGGAGGTCCCCATAAGATAAAAGAGGAGATATGTCCAGCATCAATCATCTGCCGCAGAACAGCGCCCTCACCCACTAGGTGAGACTGTCCAATATAATCCTTTAGCGACTTAGGTCGCATTCTCTCTGCTAATGGTTGTGCCATAGAATCCCCCTATTTTGCCTCTTCAATCAAGACACGTTTTCCCTTTATCTTTTCTCCTTGAATCAGACGGAGTGTCTCTTTTAATTTTTCTCTTTTAATCGCTACAAAAGCATATCTATCTCTTACATCAATACGGCCAACCTCTTCCCGTTTTAATTGTGCCACTTTGTATAAGAAACCAACCACATCAATCTTATTGAGTTTATCTCTCTTACCCTTAGCAATGTATAAAGTAGACCAAGCAGGCTGTGTAGGTTTCAACTCCCCTTTTGGCAAGACACGCTTCTCTAGTTTTGTTGGCAAGTAGTCTGGACGAATCTCTTCAGCATTCAAAATAATGAACGCATTACCCTCCTCTTCCCAACGAGCTGTTCTACCATTTCTATGAATAAAAGCATCCATCACAGTAGGCAAGTGATAATGTACCACATTTTCAATTTCAGGAATATCTAAGCCACGTGCAGCTAAATCGGTAGAGATTAGCACATGGCAACTACCACTCCTGAACTTATAAATAGATTTTTCCCGTTGATCCTGCTCCATGCCACCATGAAAAGCCTCACAGTAGAACTGTCTACTTTGTAGATAATTAGCAATACGGTCAACCGATTCTCTAAAGTTACAAAAGACAACCGTAGAGGAACTACCTAGTGTACATAACAACTGGTAAAGGGTTTCCAATTTATCTTTAATAGGCGAGTCCACCTGCATCATATGCAATCTACTCTTCTCTTCTCCCTTCAAGAAATCAAGACGAGTGATACGTCCCATGCCCACAAAAGCAGGGATATGTTGTAAATCGGTAGCAGAGAGTAATATGCGTTTGTCTATATGCTCCAAATAAGCGAGCACCTCCTCCATCTCCGCTTGGAAACCAAACTCCAGCGATTTATCAAATTCATCGAGCACCAAGGTATGCACCTCATGCACAGAGAAATTACCCTTGCCCAAATGATCGTTTAATCGACCAGGTGTACCGATAATAACCTCCGGTTGCGTTCCTACAATCGTTCTTTTCTCATCCATTGTAGGTTTACCACCGTAGCA
Source organism: Bacteroidaceae bacterium (assembly GCA_028707655.1). Classification (GTDB taxonomy): domain Bacteria; phylum Bacteroidota; class Bacteroidia; order Bacteroidales; family Bacteroidaceae; genus JAQWAN01. The sequence continues at coordinate 2,454 of JAQWAN010000073.1, read as the reverse complement.
ACAAACGGATTTAAAAGAGGTATGCATATCCTTAAACACCGTATCTATCTGCAAGGCCAATTCACGCGAAGGTGCAATCACCATCACCTGTACCAATCCTTTTTGTTCTGTTTTCAAGCGTCGTAAGATAGGCAATAAATAAGCCAAAGTCTTACCCGACCCTGTTGGCGAGAGCAACACTACATCTTTTCTTCCATCAATAGCTCCTATAGAAGCTATCTGCATTTCGTTCAGCTCTTTAATAGCTAAGCGCTGCAATATAGGTTGTAAATCATTCATTTCTGTCATCATGCTGCAAAGATACAATGAAAGGCTGAATATCCTTTAAGAAAGCACTAAAAACCTTTGTAATTATTTCTCTTCTAGCAACTGTTTATAGGTCCTAAAAGTTCGGTCATCAAAACAAACAAAAGTCACTTCAGTGATTGTTGGATACAACTTTAAGGCCTGTTTCACTTGATAAACAGCCACAGGTGCGGCTTCGTTTAAAGGATACCCATAAATGCCGGTGCTAATAGAGGGAAAAGCGATACTCTCCGCCCCATTCTCGGAGGCTATTCGCATCACGTTTCGATAACAATTGGCTAATAATTGCGGTTTATTGGGTCGGTTACTATAATAGATGGGCCCCACCGTATGAATCACATAACGAGCCGGCAATTGATAGGCCTTGGTTATTTTCGCCTCACCCGTATCACATCCATTCAACTCCTTACACTCTTCTAATAATTCAGGACCTGCCGCTGCATGGATAGCACCATCTACACCACCACCGCCCATCAGTGTACTGTTTGCAGCATTCACAATCGCATCCACTTTGAGTAGAGTAATATTTTCCTTCACTACTTTAATCTTCTGCTCCTTCATCATTCACCACTCCTTTCCTATTGGTTATACACCAAATATAGCTTTTTTATACTAAAAACAAAAGAAGAAACGATTTGTTTGTTTCATCTACTCCTTTTTCTACACTATTATTTTGAAACTCCTTCTAAAGCAGTTACATTTGTTTCTTGCACTTCAACCAAACATCACTACACCATGACTAACCTCATATCCAAACAACTGAAAGAGTTTAAACAAATTTGCACCTCAGCTCTGCTGCAATTTCCAATAGAACTTATACTAGGCGTTCTATTTTTCCTTTTTTATTTTATAGCAGATCAAGAATATCTATCAGAAGAGGTTACCGAGAATGTTAAAATGTTACTACTGTTCTATCCTATTCTTAGTTTCATAACGAGTTGGCTCCATCAAATAACAAGTAAAAAACAGCACTGGATCTATTACCTAACCCCCTTACTCGTTATCCCTCTATTCTATATAGATTGCGCAGACTGGTTAAACAGCTGGAGATATCCCATCTTGCTACTTTTTAGTATGATTCTCTTTTTGTATGGCTATACGCAAGCCAAAGAGAATAAACGATTTACACAACAAACCTTTCATATCGCTATCAACCTATTGATGGCCACTTTTATTGGTCAACTCCTTTTTGTTCTGTGGACAACCATCTTCTATTCGATAGGATATATTTTTGAATTTCCCCTGCTGGCTGAATATACGCTGCCCTATCTACTTGCAGCTATTTATTTTATTTTTATACCCCTCTATTTTTATGGCTTAACCAACCGAGTAAAAGAGGAAAAAATGACGCCATTATCGAACACCTATACCCGTATTATTAATTATATCTTCTCTATAGCCCTTCTTACCTACACCGCTATTCTGTATCTTTATTTTGCAAAGATTGTCTTTCTTTGGGAGCTACCAAAAGGAGGGGTTAGTTACATGGTGATTTTCTTTGTTACCTTCTTAATGATAGGTAAGCACTATCAACAAATTGTATCAAAACCCTTTTTTGGAGGATTCTATCGCTCTAGTTCTCTCCTCGCACTCCTTCCTCTCAGCCTCTTTTGGGTGGGTACGATCTACCGAATAGGTGAATATGGCTTTACAGAAAACAGACTCTATTTAGTCCTAATCGGTGCACTTATTACATGCTATACGCTACTCGTTCTGTTTAAGCCACAACTTAAAACCGCCTATTACCTGTTATTTAGCAGTATTGTATTACTACTTTTCACATTCATCCCTGGTCTATCTACCAAAGATATAGGAATTTACAGTCAGCAACAACGCTTAGAGCAAAAAGCAACACAGCTAAACCTCTTCACAAAGGATAAGAAACTAAAAGCTTTTACCAACACACAAGATTCGGTAGAATATAAAATTGCACTAGAACTCCAATCGAGTTATGATTATCTAAAAGACGAGTACGGAAAAGAGAGCATGGTCGAAAAATATGGGGATATCAACATTCAGCAAAAATCTTCAATGAATTTATATATAACACAGAAAAAGGAAAGTGATATATCAGACTACACCACTTATTATCCAATAGGTGGCACAGACTTAAAATTCTCGTATAAAAATGGAATAATTAAAGTAGAG
>JAQWAN010000072.1 GCA_028707655.1 Bacteroidaceae bacterium | reverse complement strand
TGTGCCGAATGCAAAAGTATTATCGTTATTAAATGGTAAGAGCTTAGACTGAGAAAGTATTTCAAGCAATCAAAATTTGTCAGCAGAGATTCTTTGGGATTATAAAGATCTTTTAGATTGGGAATGTGTAACACAAAATGATATAATTAAGCTTTCAGATAATAACTTTTTACACAAGTATCAAGATTATGTAGATTGGGATTATATTTCTCTTTCAGAAACATTTAAGATTTCTACAGAAAATCTGAAATTATTTAAAGACAAACTTAACTGGTCAAGTATTTGCCGGAGAAAGGATTTTGTTATTTCTGAAGATTTACTAGAGCCTTTCGCAGATGTTTTAAATTGGTCTCTTGTCTCTAAGTCAATGAACATTGAGCTTACTGAGGAATTAATTGAAAAATATAGGGAATATTGGGACTGGCAACTTCTAAGAAAGAACCAACGAGTGATTAAACACTTAGATTCAATTTTAAAAATGTATCAAGCAGAATTTAATTGTGTTGATTTTCTGGAAAAATTCGAAAGTACACCATTTATTTATCATTTCACACATTTGTTTAATGCTATTGACATTATCAATGAGCGTAAGATATTGAGTAGAAATAAAGCAAAAGGACTTGGGTTGTTGAAATATGATGCTGCTGGTACAGTAGTTAACAGAACAGAGAAAGCGCATCCATTCGCAAGATTTTATTTTAGACCACAAACGCCAACACAATTTTATAATGAATGTTTAGGTAAAGATTATAGTGATGAATATTACTACAGAGCTTTAAACCTTGGGCTTCCCAAATGTCCAATTCCCGTTTTTTTTAAATTTGATTTGAAAGAAGTGTTGATGAAAATGCCTAATAAATGCTTCTACAGTACAGGTAACATGCAAACTAACTGGTCTCAGGTAAAGAAAGTATCTCGTGAACCAAATTCATTAAATGTATTACACTTATATTCAAATGTTAGTGACTATGAAAATTACAAACAATATTCGCAACAAGAATTTTTGATTGAAGAAGAATTTGATTTCTCAGCATTAGAATCATTTGAAATAATTTGTTATAATGAAGAGTATGTAAATATTCTTAAATCTCAATTAGGAGACGATCCTATTTCTTGTAAGATAAATGCAGATGGCAGCGAGTTATTTCACCGGAATAATAGAGAACTTCGCATTTCACAAACGGAATCTGAAATTTCTATAGAATCAGAATACAGGGATAGTGCGTATTTATCCATTAAAGGGGAAGGTTTAAAGGAATTAGAAATAACAGAAACTGAAAGTATTCAAAAGGAAACTGATACGGAAATTATCGCATATCCAAAAATTAAATTTGTAAAGATAGACAAACCAATAGAAGTACATTTTGTTGACACTTCAGTTGGTAAAAGAGATTGGTTAATTTATAAAAACTAAAATATGGCAATTAAATATATACACGGAAACATCTTTAATACCAAATGTCAAACAGTTGTTAATACTGTTAATTGTGTTGGTGTTATGGGTAAGGGAATTGCTCAAGTTTATAAGCTTAGATACCCATTAATGTTTGAAGAATACAAAGAGCATTGTAAGAACAAGTTGATAAAACCAGGAGTTTTGTGGCTTTTTAACAAACAAAACAATGCTCCTTGGATTCTAAATTTCCCAACAAAATTTCATTGGAAATATCCTAGCAAGATTGAATGGATAGAATCTGGACTTGAAAAATTTGTTGAAACCTATGATAAAAAAGGGGTCACATCAATTGCTTTTCCATTGTTAGGAACTCATAACGGTGGACTAGACACTCAGATTGTAAAATCGTTAATGGATAAACATCTAGGAAAGTGTTCAATTGACATCGAGATATACGATTATGACCCAAATGCAAAAGATGATTTGTTTGAGCAGTTTAAGACAAAATGGCTTGCATTAAATCCTGAATCAACAAAAAAAGAAACAGGAATTCAACCGCAATATGCTCGAAAAATTACGGAGATTATAGATTTAAGTGAAATGAAGTCAATGATTGCTTTAGCAAATTATAAAGGAATAGGAGAAAAAACATTAGAGAAAGCTTTTAACTATGTGCTGAATTCCACCCCTCAGAGTCAAATAAATCACGGTCAAGAAAAATTACTATTCCCATAATTCGACGCTCAAAGCAAAAATTGTAATAAGCTTGTTCGTCTGCCATCTTTTTTTCGGCGTGAAAGAACAAAATTGGGATAACGCTTATTTTGAGAATGAATAGTGAATCATACAGACCTAAAAAGATAATCAAACTAGTAAAAGCAGAAAATAAAGAAGTAAAATATGATAGTTTGTTTATGTTTTTGTAAAATATATAATGGAGTGTTCTTTTTAATGTTTGTATACATGTTTTGAATTAATAATGTGTAAAAACATACGTGTTTCAGGTTTAAGAGTACTATCTGTTTAGTAGTAATTTGTGGGTGGATGTTAGCCTAAGAACCTCTCTGTTTCTTAAGGTAAGTGGCTTTCCCGTGTAATATCCCTTCTGTATTTTTTGGATTATCTAGAATTGTATTACTTTTGTGGTAGACAAAAACGCACATGAAGCAAGAAGAATCCGTTGTCTCTTTACTCGATCTAGGTATGATATTTGCCAAAATAGGAGCTTTTACTATTGGGGGTGGCTATGCCATGATTCCACTGATAGAAGATGAGGTGGTAACAAAACATCATTACCTCACCGCAGAAGAGTTTCTAGACCTATTGGCCGTAGCACAATCTACGCCAGGGGTGATGGCCGCTAATATCGCCATCTTTATAGGAGCCAAATTACGCGGCTTAAAGGGTAGCTTGGTAGCTACCATGGGTGCGGTATTACCCTCTTTTTGCATCATCTTAACCATTGCCCTTTTTTTTCAGAACTTTCGAGAATACGAAGTAGTAGACCATATCTTTAAAGGTATTCGTCCTGGGGTGGTTGCCCTAATAGCAGTACCTACCTTTAATATGGGGCGTCGCATCCACTTAGGATGGACCACCGCTTGGATACCCGTTGTCTCGGCGCTGCTTATCTGGGCTTGGGATGTCTCTCCCATTTATATTATAATCTGTGCTGCCGTTGGCGGTATAGCATACGGATGGATAGGAGGGAGAGCCAAATGATTTATCTACAACTCTTTTATACCTTCCTAAAAATAGGACTCTTTGGATTTGGTGGAGGCTATGCCATGATCTCTATGATTCAAGCAGAGGTGGTGACCCATCATCATTGGCTCACCATGCAGCAGTTCACCGATGTGGTGGCCATTAGTCAGATGACCCCTGGTCCCATTGGTATCAACTCCGCCACCTATGTTGGTTATACCGCTACAGGTACTATCTTAGGTGCTTTTGTTGCTACCTTTGCATTGGTCTTACCTAGTTTTGTACTGATGTTGGCCATTAGTAAATTCTTGATGAAGCATAAAGATAACAAAGTGGTAGCCAATCTTTTTAAAGGATTGCGTCCTGCCATTGTAGGACTGCTTGCAGCGGCTGTTTTGCTTTTGATGAATGTTGAAAATTTCTCCTCCCCCCAACAAGATAGTTATCAGTTTACCATCAGTATGCTCCTCTTTGTAGGTGCTTTTGTAGCTACCAAATGGTTGCGCGTAAGTCCGATACTCACCATAGTGCTTTGTGGCTTGGCTGGTTTTCTATGCTACCTCTAATTTTTATTCCTATCTCTTGTGCTTTTTTTAGTGATTAGTAGGGGGTAGAGCGCTCCATTCCTACGGTTTATTGTTAAATATTTTGTATTTTTGCGGCACTACTTGCAATGTAACATATTCCAAAACTTTTGTAGGAAATCTACACAAAAACTTAATTACTATGAAACTATTCTTAAATTCAGTGCTATGTGCTTTGCTTATCTGTAGTTGCACTACCAACACCTCCAAAACAACGGATGTGCTTTCTTATGTTGATCCATTTATTGGAACAGCTGGTATTGTTCATACCTTTCCCGGAGCAACTGCTCCTTTTGGTATGGTACAGCTCAGTCCAGATGGTGACACCAAAGGGTGGAATTGGTGCTCCGGCTACCACACTTCCGACGATAATATTATGGGATTCTCGCATACCCACTTAAGTGGAACAGGCTGGAGCGATTTAGGCGATATCCTTGTGATGCCCACTGTTGGCCCTATTCAGTTTATGCCCGGTGCAAAAAATGACCCCGATGCAGGATACCGCAGTCGTATTAGTCACGATGCCGATAAGGAGAAAGCTTCTGCCGGATACTATAGTGTCGATTTATTAGATTATCATATCTTAGCTGAACTGACGGTTTCGCCACGTGTTGGTTTTCATCGCTACACCTTTCCAAAAAGTGACCAATCGAATATCCTTTTCGACCCTACCCATAAAATCTTTGGACATACCGTAGAGAGTTATGTAAAAGCAGTGGATGATACCACTATTGAGGGTTATTCTAAGAGCGATGGTTGGGGTGGTTTGCGTACCACCTATTTTGTAGCACAACTCTCTAAGCCCTTTAAAACGGTAACGAGTTATACTGCTGGGAAAATCTCAAAAGCACAAGAGCAGTTATCTAAAGATGCCAAGATAGCTATAACCTTTCCTACAAACGATAAAGAGTCGGTTACTCTAAAAGTAGCCATCTCTATGGTCGATATGGCGGGTGCACATAAGAACTTTGAATCGGAAGCACGCAAGGCCTCTTTTGATGAGGCTTTAGCCAACGTGCAAGAACAGTGGAAAGAGAAACTCCATAAGTATGAGTTGGAAGGAACCGACAATAAGCAGATGCGTATGCTCTATACCGATCTATATCATATGATGATTCAGCCCAATCTCTTTCAAGATGTTGATGGCCGATATTGGGCGCAGGGTAAGATACATACAGCCAACGATTTTGTAAACTATTCTACCTTCTCCTTTTGGGATACCTTCCGTGCTGTGCATCCTCTCTTTACCCTTACTGAGCATAAGTTAACCCGAGATATAGTACGCTCCTTAGTGAGCCGATATGTAGATGGAGGAGAGCTACCACTTTGGGAACTTTGTGGCTACGATAATACCTGTATGATTAGCTATCCCGCTGTTTCGGTTATCTCAGATGCTATCTTAAAAGATATCAAGGGCATAGATGCTGAAAAAGCATTAGAAGCAATGATTGCCGTTTCTAACTACGATTATGTCTCGAGCAGTGATGGATTAAGTGGGGTAGAGGCCTATAATAAGCTGGGCTATGTGCCAGCACCTATTCCTGCCTCTGTGTCTAAAACGGCGGAGAATAGTTATCACGATTGGTGTATTGCACAGGTCGCTAAGAAATTGGGCAAAGATTCCATTGCTAATCTCTATACCCAACGCTCTATGCGTTTTATGGCACATCTTGACCGCAAGTCTGGATTACTGTTGCCAAAAGACAGCTTGGGTCGTTTTGTAGAGATGGATATGCGCGATTGGGAGTCGCTCCGTCCACATTATATATCTGGAAATATCTGGGCCTACTCCTATTTCTATCCACATGCAGTAGAACAAGTGATCCAAGCAATGGGTGGAAAAGAGAACTATGTAGCCTCTATGGATAAAACCTTAAATACCCCTTTGGATATGAAGGGGGAGCAACATGTGGATATATCTGGTTTCTTTGGTCTATATGGCCATGGCGATGAGCCCGGTCACCAGTTCCTCTACCTATATAACAAAGCAGGTGCTGCTTGGAAAATAGCCGATGCCATTCATCTGGTAGTGGACAGTGCCTACGACGATGCACGCAATAGTATGTCGAACAACGACGATTGTGGACAGATGTCTTGTTGGCAACTCTTTGCTGCCTTAGGTTTTTATCCCGTTTGTCCTGGAGATGGACAATATGTGATTGGTGCACCGATGTTGAAAAAAGCCAAGATACATACCGCTAATGGTACCACTTTCACCATGTTGGCTCCTAATTATTCCGATAAAAATCGCTATATCCAATCGGCTCAACTAAATGGTAAACCCCTTACTAGAGGGTATATCACCTATCAAGAGATTATGAGTGGTGCTACGTTAGAATTTGAAATGTCGGACCAACCCAATAAACAACTCTTTAACTAATAGCTCTTAAGCTAGTAGCTCTTATAATGGTCCGCTTATGCTATAATAAACTTTGTTGTTTATAGTATAAGCGGACTGTTGTATAAGTAGTTACGTGAATTGGTGGGTGTGATAAGCCCTATTCATTACAGCATAGATAGCTGTTCTTTGTAGAAATAGTAGTAGTAAATTAACCAAGCTACTGCTATCAACTAATCTGGTAGTCATGGTGAACCACATTGGTAGTCATGGTGAACCGTATTGGTAGTCATGGTGAACCGTATTGGTAGTCGTGACTACCAGATTAGTTGATTGGTAAATCAACTAGTAAAGCGGGCTGTGTTTGAATCACATGGCCCCTTTTTTTTGTGCAATAGCTGCTATCTCTTTACATATCATCGATATAAATTTCTCCTTTACTGTTTTAATGGCTGATATATGCAATCTTCTTGCTTTAAGTCTATAGTTTAACCCCTCTTTTATTGTGATAAATGTACTATATTAGTGCTTGGCAACAGCAAGTTGTTGCTACCTTTTAATGCATGCAGGTTAAAGATCTCTCCCCTGACAAGCTATGCGCTAGAAATCCTAACAGATGTGTCCCCTTGTTTGCATAAAAAATCATTAAAAGGTTGTTAGATTGGAATAATATACATATATTTGTTGCATAATAGCGTTAGAAATGCATATATATGTGAATAATAAAACAAACCTCTCTTTTTTAGAGACTATCCTAATGGCTATTTATAAGGCATACTATATTTTTTAAATACGGATGGTTGGATAGAAGCAGTAGTTGCTTTGAAAAAACGAATAAAATAATATCTCAATGAGTATCAATGATTTTAGAGTGATAGTTGCAGACTCCTCTCATGTGGGTTTTTCACAAGAAATTTGTGATGAGATTCATGAGTCTGCCAAAAAACGTGGAACAGGTATTGCCAAACGTTCAATAGAGTATATCTCTAGTAAGATGATAGAGGGAAAAGCTATTATTGCCTTTGCCTCCGATGGCACATGGGCAGGATTCACCTATATTGAATCATGGGAAGGTAAGAAATATGTGGCCAATTCGGGCTTAATTGTTAATCCCCTTTTTAGAAATCTTGGACTAGCTAAGGTAATCAAGCGGAAAGCTTTTGCGCTCTCGCTAAAAACCTTTAAGGGAGCCAAGATGTTTGGACTAACTACTGGCTTAGCTGTGATGAAGATAAATAGCGATTTAGGCTATCATCCCGTTACCTTTAGTGAACTAACCTCTGACAATAAGTTTTGGGAGGGATGTAAAAACTGTATTAATTACCCTATCTTGCTACAAAAAGAGCGTCGTAACTGTTTATGTACCGCTATGTTGTTCGACCCCTCGAAAGATAAGATGCGGTTTGATGCAGATGAGGCGTTGATGAATGATAATTATTTGATGTGCGAACAAATAAATAAATAGACATGAAGAAGAAAGTAGTTTTAGCATTTAGTGGAGGATTAGATACTTCCTATTGTGGCGTTTATCTCTCCAAAGAGTTAGGATATGATGTGTATGCTGCCATAGGTAACACGGGTGGTTTTACCCAGCAAGAACTGTTGCAAGTGGAACAACGTGCCTACGATGTGGGTTGTAAACATTTTGTGAACCTGGATATTGCTCAGAAATATTACGACGAAACCATCAAATACATGGTTTTTGGTAATATGCTCAAAAATGGTACTTATCCCATTTCGGTTAGTTCAGAACGAATTGTACAGGCAATAGCAGTGGCAGAATATGCCAAAAAGATTGGTGCCGATTATATCTGCCATGGTAGCACCGGGGCGGGTAATGACCAGATACGTTTCGATATGATTTTCTCTATCGTTGCTCCCAAAGTTGAGGTGATTGCATTGATTCGTGAGAAGAATCTATCGCGTGAGCAGGAGATAAACTATCTTCGAGAGAATGGTATTCATATGGATTTCAAAAAAGCGGAATATTCTATCAATAAAGGTCTATGGGGTACTTCAATAGGTGGAAAGGAGACATTGCATTCGTTGGAAGCACTTCCTGAGGAGGCCTATCCAACGCATTGTACCAAGAAAGAGGAGGAGGCCTGTACGGTTACCTTAACTTTTACCAAGGGCGAACTAACGGCTATTGATGGAGCCCCATACGATGCTGTGGCAGCCATTCAACAGTTGCAGAGCGTTGCAGGAGCATATGCTGTGGGGCGTGGAATGCATGTGGGCGACACCATCATTGGTATAAAGGGGCGTGTAGGCTTTGAAGCAGCTGCTCCTATGGTGATTATCAAAGCACATCATCTACTAGAAAAACATACCCTCTCTAAATGGCAACTCTTCTGGAAGGAGAATATCTCTAATTTCTATTGTAACTCTCTGCACGAGGGCAATTATTTTGACCCTGTGATGCGAGATATTGAGCAGATGTTACTCTCTAGTCAACAGTATGTATCGGGAGATGTATTGGTACGCTTAATGCCCTATCGTTTTGATGTGATTGGGGTGAAATCGCCACACGATTTGATGGATGATGCCTTTGGCTCGTATGGAGAGATGAACAAGGCC
>JAQWAN010000071.1 GCA_028707655.1 Bacteroidaceae bacterium | reverse complement strand
TTCCCTCCAGTTATTCACGACTTAGATAAGATATTGCATATAAAATAATTAAAAGGGATTTAGCCACATGGCTAAATCCCTTTTTTAATGGTTTGTTTAGATAAAAGATGAGCGGTGTACTAAAAGGTGAATTTCTCAATCTTTATTTTGCTCAATGCGTTTATCTTTGGAATTAATGTTACAAAATGTGCTGCTTTTTCATGTTCAGCTACAACGGCTGCATCTGTCCATGTTTCGCAAATCATCAACACTTCTGGTCGAGTAGCACTTTCAAATAGATCGTAAGCTATACAGCCTTTATCTTTTTGTGATTTTGCAACGAGCTCTTTTATAATCTCTACTAATTCAGCACGGTTGTTATCCTTAACTTCAATAAAAACATTTAATCGAATCATAGGTCTAATGGATTGTGGAATTCTATTTAAGTTGAATGGAATTCCGGGTTAATGATTGGTCACTTTGTTCGTTTTTCTTTTCTCGAACAGTTTAAAACGGACTGCTAATTTAATAAAATATTTCTATTTTGTGCTCTATTTTACTTCTTTTCCTTGTATTCTTGTTCTGTTATTTCTACTACTTTTGCAAAATCTTCTAGGTTGGCAACACTACTACCTTTCCATGTTCCAAAGACCTCGTAGTTTAAACCTGCTTTCAATTCGATGCGTTTAAAGTTGGTGGCTACGGTTTTTGTGCCCGCTATATCGTTGCCAGCACTATCTATTGCTTTATAATACAGGAAAAGACGTTTCTCTATCCCACCATATTTGTTCGTAATATCTTGTTTGATGTTTACTATAAATTTTAGGTTTAAACTGGCAGGATAGCTCTTATTAACAACTACTTTGGTGAGGGTGTAGTATGCGTTATCTATTGCGGTAAAGGGTAGCTCCGTATCGACAATAGGATGTAGCTCTAGATGTTCTTTGATTTTCTTCTCTGCCTTTTCTTTTAATGCATCTTCCTCTTTAGATAGTTTAAATGCCTGCTGCATATCGGTACATTCTTTTACCTCTTTTGCTTTTTTCTCCTTCTTATTATAATAGCTTTTTACCATGGATGGATATTCTCCTAGATATTTGTTACTGGTCACTGTATCTCCACCACAAGCGATTAAAATGGAGATGGTAATAATACTACTAAAAATTGGGCTTAATTTTTTCATAATGGTTCTTTTTTTAGGCGTTGTCCTACTTTGTTTTGGGGATTGTTCAGATCAAGTTCTTGTCCCTTGTGCCTATAATTAGGCAACTACTGTATTGTTTTCAAAATGTGATGCATGCCATTTCTCATCTGTTGGGAATGGTAAGATAAAATTGGTGATGTAGTTCATTAAAAAGTTTAGAATACCAAACAGTGCAATGAAAAAACCAATAAACAGGGCGGCCATTAGGGCTAAGAATATAAATAGTATGGAAGACATTCCCTCTGATTCGTAATCGCGTTCCCATGCTCCACCATTAACACTTACATAATGTTTTACTGCGGCACCGGCAAATAGGGTGGAGATAATCAGTCCAACAAAACCTTTCCGGTTGCTCCCAAATCGTTTTAATCGTTTGTCTAAAATATACTTAGGTACTCTGCTTGCTGTATAATAGAATAGAATTCCAACCACATGGATCAGTGCAAATGAACTAAGCAATATGGAGGTGTCTACTAGTCCCATAAAGACCAATAAACCTATGGCACAGCCTAATATCCATTTTGAACCAGAATAGATGCGTTCTGTTCTATCGATATAGACGGTTGTGAATTCAGCAACACGCTCTTTGATGGCTTCCTCCTCGGGGACTAGATAGATGTTGATGTAGTCTAGACCACGTTTCATCAACCGCGCTTGTTTGCCTTTGGTTATTGTGATGAGCTCTTCGCCGTTTTCATCTACGTAGGGGGTAAGCGACTCTTCTATTTTGTTTAATATCTCTACGGCATGTTGCTCTCTGTTTTCTAAACTGTCATGAATGGGTTTTCTCTTTTCTGGATTAGCTTCTACATCGACTAGCTTTTCATGTAGGTTGGTGTAGACCACTATTGGGAAAAGTGCAAATACACCTATTAGTATGCTCCCTGCAAAAACAAGTTGTACCCAGTCAATATCGGATTTCTTGCTCTTCTCCATTTTGACTTTTTCTACACTGCTCGAGGGGGTAGGTGGTTTAGTGGGGCGTTGCGCCATTGAAAAACAGGAGATTACTAACATAATGGAAAAGAGTGTTACACTGATTTTGGTTCTCATAGCATTTTAATTTAAATATACATATTGTTGATTTATTTGGCTATAAATGTATTACAAAGGGGCTAGACTGAAAAATAGAAGGTGTTTGGATTCTTGAAATAGAACATATAGGTAAGAAAAACAGGGAAAAACCTGATAAACTGTGCGTAATTTTGGGCTTTAGCTGTTTATTTTTTAACTTTCACGAAAATTAAATTTCATACTTAATAACATTCATCAATGAGAAGCTTTATTTTATCTTTTATTCTTTTAATCTGTTTTATAAATAGCACTTTTGCAAATTCTTTTTGGTCTTTTACGGATACAAAAGAACAAAAGATGGATAGTATAATAGTGGTGGATTTTTATAAAAAAGCAGGTGAACTACAGAAAAATAATAGCGATTCGGCACGTTTAAATATTCTTAGCGGTTTAAAGATTGCGGAAAAAATAGATTGTAAGGAGCAACGGATTAAGGGAAATTGGTTACTGGCAAATTTGGAATTAAAGCAACGTAATAGAGCTATTGCAGATTCTATCTTTACAGCGATATTACAACATCCTAGTTGGGTGGATGAGGCTACTTTTTGTGCCATCCGCATTGATTATGCACATCTTTTATATCTGGAAAAGAAAATAGATAGAGCCTTTTTGATTTATCAATCGGTTGTTCCCTATCTAAAGGTAAAAAACGACTTTAAGTTATTGGTTCACTGCTATATCAATCTATCAAAGTTGATGATTCAAAAACATAATTTCAAGAAGGCTATGTCTTATTTGGTGGATGCAGAAAAAATAGCAAAGCAGCAACAGCTGGAGAGTAAGCTAGCTATTGTGTATGGTACAATGGGACGTCTTTATTTTCAAGAAAAAGATTACAGCCAGAGTTTAGATTGTTTTAATCAATCGCTTTTTTACCACACTAAACTCAATAATATTAAAAATATAGCGGTCTGTCACCAAAGCATAGGAACGTTGTATATCCTAAAAGAGGATTTTAAAAATGCGGAGGCGGAACTGAAAGAGGCGGGGGCTTATTTTCAAAAGGTTGGTTATCAACATCAATATTTAACGGTGTTGAATAATTTAGGGGTGTTATACAAGAAGCAAAAGCAATATAAAAAGGCGATACAGAATTATAAAGAAACATTGCAGCTTGCACAACAATTAAAGAATGTAAATATGCAGAGTACTGCTCTGTTAAATATGGGCGTAGTAACTGCTTTGCAGAAAAACTATGACCGGGCTCTTACCTATGTGCAACAATCTCTAAAATTGGCTGTTGCTTCTAATGAAACGGATTTTAGCGAGATCTATCAAAACATGGCAAATCTATATGAGCTAAAGGGGGAGTATAAAAAGGCACTGAAATGGTTGGCAAGATATACACAACACACGGATAGTATTTTGAATATTAAAAAATATAAAGCGGTTGAGGATATCAAACTTAAATATGAATCGGAAAAGAAGGAGCTGCTAATAGAGAAAATTTCGTTAGAAAACGATAAGAAACAGGCGGTTATTCTTAGGGAACGACTTATTGCTGGAGGCGGTGGACTGCTGTTTATTGTGGTTATTGTTTTTTTATTAATCATTAGACGCGAATCGTTGCTTAAAATAGAATCGTACAAAAGATTGGTTGCTAAAAATGAACAGAGCCGACTGGAGAATGAGAGAAGTAGGGCGGAGAAATGGAAGGCACCCACAAAAAATGGAGATTCAAAAATATTGTTGGAGACTCGTAAAGATGTGTTGGATAAATTGGACCTCTTGATTCAA
The DNA here is from genome assembly GCA_028707655.1 of Bacteroidaceae bacterium. Lineage (GTDB taxonomy): Bacteria > Bacteroidota > Bacteroidia > Bacteroidales > Bacteroidaceae > JAQWAN01. The sequence continues at coordinate 4,670 of JAQWAN010000071.1, read as the reverse complement.
CAGAAATTTTATACGGATATACACCTTACACTATCGAGCACGGCTAAAAAAACCGACACAAATAGTAAATATTTATCGCAGATTATTAACGATAGATATGCGTCTCATTTTCCTAATTTTATCAACCAACTTCGTTTGGAAGAGGCGCAACGATTACTTAGTGATAAGAACTTAAATTATCTTACCATTGAGGGCATTGCAGAGCAGGCTGGTTTTAAGAGTAAGTCGGTCTTCAATACTTTTTTCAAACAGGTCACGGGTGTTACTCCTTCGTTTTATAGAGAACAGGTACAAAAAGAGGAGAAAAATAGTTAACTCTAAACTCGTTAGAACTAGTAAAAAATAACTAAATTTGCTTTCCCTATTCTAGGAACAATGCAGAAATAAAAGTTGCTATGTATGTAGTAAACAACCTAAAAATAGATTAAAATGAAGAGAAGTGTAGTAGTTGTCTTGTTATTATCTTTAGTGTTTGCTTTGGATGCTCAGACAGCAAAAGAGGAGATCTTTTCTGATGTTCATCGTTCGGGTGGTACCTATTATGCCTACCCAGGTCCAGAAAATGCCAAGCTAACTCCTGCTCCAGCAGGTTATCATCCTTTTTATATTAGTACGTACCAACGACATGGGGCTCGTTTCTTCTTGGATAAGAATGATTATGCCAATCCCTTTAACACGCTAAAAAAAGCGGATAAACTGGGCAAATTGACCGATCTTGGAAAAAAGGTGATGCACGATTTAGGTAGTATGTTAACTTTGCTAGAAGGACGAAATGGTGAACTAGCTCCATTGGGAGTGGTGCAACACGCAGAGGTAGCCAAACGAATGTTTACTAATTTCCCTGAAGTGTTTAAGGGGGATGCCAAAATAGAGGCGCGTTCTACTACGGTGATTCGTTGTATCTTATCTATGATGAATGCGTGTTTGCAGTTAAAGGCCATGAACCCAAATCTTACAGTAAAGAGTGATGCTAGTATACACGATAAGTATTATATGAATAGTGGCTATAAAGAGATATCTGCATTGCGTAAAGCACCAAAGGTGCAAGCTTTCATGAAGAAATTTGATGAGGCGCATACACATCCTGCCCGTTTGATGGGCACGCTCTTTACGGATCGTGATTATGTGAAGGATAGTGTGAATTCGGGTCGTTTTATGCGAAGACTTTTTACGGCTACCTCCAACATACAGAGTCACAGCGACCAGACAACGATTGACCTATATCCTATCTTCACCAAGCAGGAGTGTTACGATTTGTGGACTAAAAACAACTTACGCTGGTATATCCGATATGGTCCTTCGCCATTAACACAGAGTGCTATGCCTTTTAATCAGTCTAGGTTATTGGAAAATATTCTTACTACAGCAGATACATGTGTGGTAAATAAAGGCAATGGGGCTACTATGCGCTTTGGTCACGATACCTATATCTTGCCGTTGGCTGCTTTGTTAGAACTTGGTGATTGTGGAAAAGTGATTACTGACCCCGATTTAGTGGCTAATGAATGGCGAAACTATAAGATTTTTATGATGGCTAGTAATATTCAATTGGTTTTTTATCGTCAATTGGGCAATCCTGATATCTTGGTTAAAGCGCTTCTGAATGAGCATGAGGTGACTTTACCGGTGAAGACGGATGTAGCTCCCTATTATCATTGGAAGGACTTATCCTCTTATTATCGGAATAAATTGGCTAAATTTAAAAGTAATTTTAACTGGGCACAATCGGATAAATCAAATTAATACCTAGGTAGAAATAGACGAATGAAAAACACACAAAAACAAATGAAAGAAGAACGTAGCAAAAAAAGATGGAGAAAAGATAGTGGTAACAGAGGTGTTCAATCGGGCACAAGGAGGCTTGGTGATGTAGTCCTTACCTATTCGTTGTTCCTAGCTCTATCCATTGGGTTGGTTAGTTGTTCACCTAAGAGTACTCATCAAGATTATGTGACCGATGTTTATCAAACCTCTTATGCTGGCGATAATCTTAAATTAATGGCAAATGATGCGGTTAAAAAAGGGACCTACTGCGGCGAAGAAAGTAGCGTTACAGCTTTTCCCTGATAAAGAGCTTCAAAAATATTATGGTTTTGGTGCTGCCTTCACCGAATCCTCGGCATGGAATTTGGCTACTCTCTCAAAAAGTGCACGCAGAGCGGTTTTAACGAAATTGTTTAGTCCAACAAAGGGTGCTGGATTTACGCTTACACGAACTCCTATTAATAGTAGCGATTACTCTAATAACCACTATACCTATATAAAAGAGGGGGATAAGGAGCTTTCTACCTTTAGTCTGTACGAAGATAAAAGAGGATTTACAGGAGAGGAGAATGATCAAGTGCGTAATATTGAACTCGTAGATTCGACTTATGATATTATCCCAATGATTTTAGAGGCATCTAGTATACCTGGGGCAGATTTTAAAATTATTGCTTCACCCTGGAGTCCTCCATCTTGGATGAAAACAGGAGAAACTGCTGAAATGACTAATGGCTCTTTACAACTTCAATATTACGGACTTTGGGCTAAATATTTATCGAAATATGTAAGTGCTTATGCAGAAGAGGGTATTACTATCTGGGGACTTACGCCACAGAATGAACCTCTACATGCACAGAATGCACAGTGGGATAGTAATGGCTTTACGCCTGAACAAGCTTGCGTTTTTCTGCGTGACTACCTTGGTCCTCAACTGGTCAAAGATGGTCATCTTGACCTAGATGATTTGGATGTTGGTTTGCATGTGCTGATTTATGATCATAATAAATCGACCATGAACGACTATGTGGCACCTACTTATCAAGACCCTGAGGCTTCTAAATATGCGTGGGGAACAGCTTTTCATTGGTACACAAACTCTGAGCTGAAAGAAAACAATTGGTATGCAAAAGAATTAGCGAAGTTACAGAAAACGTGGCCAAACAAAGGGATGATTCATTCTGAATCGAGCATCGATATTGATGCTGCTGATCCTATTGGTCAGTATTGGAGAGCTAGCACCGATTATGCAGGTACTTTTGTACCGTTTGAAACCTATGCTTACGATATAATCACCGATTTGAATCATGGTACACAGGGATATGTGGAGTGGTGTAGCATTCTTAGTAACGAAGGTAAACCCAATCCTTATAATAATTTTAATAGCGCTCCTGTGCTTGTTAACCCAGTGACGCATGAAGTGATTTATACACCGCTATACTATTTATTGAGCCACTTTAGTAAGTTTATTCGTCCTGATGCGCACAGAATTGGTGTGCAAGCGGTGGCAGATGTAAAGGGTGTGATCTACACAGCTGCAAAAAATAGAGATGGTTTTATTGCTGTGGTTGTCTTTAACAAAAACGAAGAGGCATATAAGGTATCCATTGCATTGGAGGGTAATACCTATACCACACCAATTGCACCTCGTGCTATGCAGACCATTTATTTACATAGCAAGTAGTAGCATATACTACTCCCCTAAAAGGTAGTGTTGCAATTATAAAGACAAGATGGTTTTAACTGTTTGCTCAATATTACGGCGGGCTATTTCTGGTTGCATGGCCTCTTCTAATGGAAGAGTGGTGCTATTGATGGCAACTACCTCTTTAAAGCCTGCTGCTTGTAGTAGGGCTTTATCTGCTATACTCCCTGCTAGTAGAACTACTGGGATTTGTTGTTTCTTTGCTTCTGTTAGAACACCAAAGGGGACTTTCCCCATGAGGGTTTGCCGGTCCGCTTGTCCCTCTCCGGTAATGATTAAATCGGCATCTGTTATTGCACGCGGAAAATCGACCGCTTCTAACAGAAGTTGTATACCCGAGGTTAGTGTAGCATGCAGAAAAGCAAGTAGGGTACCACCCATGCCACCTGCCGCTCCTGCACCAGGTGTGTGGGATATCTCTTTCCCGGTTGTTTGTTGAATCACTGTTGCTATGTGCTGTAAGCCATCATCTAGCTGTTTTACCATTTGTGGGGTGGCACCTTTTTGTGGAGCAAAAACAGATGCTGCACCTTGTGGACCGTAGAATGGGTTTTGTACGTCGCAAGCTACTGTAAAGGAGCAATCGTGGAGAGCTGGATGCACGTTGCTGTTATCTATCTTAGTTATCTTGGCAAGCATCTCTCCACAGGCTGGTGTCAGTCTGTTACCATTCTTATCGAGTAGGTGAAAGCCTAAAGCCTGCAACATTCCCAATCCCGCATCGTTGGTAGCACTGCCACCAATACCAATGATAAAGTGTCTACAACCCCGTTCTAGTGCATCCAATAGCAGCTCTCCTGTGCCGAAAGTAGTGGTGAGCATAGGGTTTTGTTGTTCACGTGGCACTAACGGTAGGCCACTGATACGAGCCATCTCTATGTATGCGGTTTGTCCATCACCGGAGATGGCATAGTCTACCCGACGAAGCTTAAACAGCGGGTCGTGTGCTGTGCAGGTAATACGCTTGCCCTTGCTGGTGGTGAGTAGTACATCGATGAGGCCTTCGCCACCATCGGCCATGGGTAGACAGACGACCTCACAATTGGGGAATAGATGGTGTATTCCTTTTTTTGCTGCATCTGCTGCTGCTATAGAGGTAAGGCATCCCTTAAAGGAATCGATAGCGATGATTATCTTTTTATATCGTTCTTTTAATTTTTCAGTTTTCATAATATTGTTGTGGGCGTTTTCCTAATTTGGTGAT
>JAQWAN010000070.1 GCA_028707655.1 Bacteroidaceae bacterium | reverse complement strand
AGATATAGCCTCCTATTCTCCTGGCTTTTCTGTGGGTATATTAGGTGAGTTATATCTAACTGAGCATCTTTCTCTTCGTTTGATACCTACGCTTCATTTTGGGGATAAGAAAGTTATCTTTAAGGAGCAAGCAACCGGTGAGGAGCAGAGTCAGACAATGAAAAACACAGTACTTAGTTTTCCTTTAGACTTAAAATATAATGCCACACGGTTTAATAACTACCGTCCCTATGTGATGGTTGGTATTAATCCCGCATTTGACCTGACAAAGAAGAAAGACCAAGCCTTGCTCACAAAGAATTTTAATGTCTATGCTGAGATTGGATTTGGGTGTGATTTTTATTTGCCCTTCTTTAAGTTTATACCTGAGTTGAAATTCTGTTTTGGACTATTAGATATATTGCAAAAAGATCGTGCCGATTTAAAGGATGCAAACATGTTGAAATATACACAGTCGTTAGACCGTGTATCTTCCAAAATGATTGTGTTATCTTTCTATTTTGAGTAGGAGGTGTTACTAGTGGCAGGCACAGATGTCTGCAAACAATCTATTCCGTCGCCCTCTTTAAAACGACTTATGATCTTCGAGGAGAGTCGCCCGTTACAGCTATTTTTACCAAATAAAACCCCAGCTACATACATTTGTATATCTTCATTAGTGGCATGCCCAAGAATCAGTACGGCTGGTTTTTGTAATTGGTAGGCAATTTTATGGAGTGCTGTTAACCTATTGAAAACAGTATAATAGACCCTCTTTCCCTTTGGAATACGGCTCAAGACCTTTTTAAACGCGCCTAATTTCTCCGTTGTAATGGAGATAACGATGGGATGCGTAGTGTCTACCCCTTTAAGCTCTTGAATGGTAGAACAGCTGTTGTTCTCAATAGCATAATGTTTAACGGTTGTATGTTGCTTTAAACAGCGAATAAAGGTACTATCTGCCTGCAATGGTCCTAGGCTAATAAGGGAGAGTGTGTCTCCCTCTTTCAATGCTTTTGGATGGCTCTTTTGGTCCGCCAATAGGGTGATGCTCTCCATACGAAGTGCTTTTGTTAGCTGCTCTGTTTTAGTAGTAGCTAATTTCTGTGCGAGTCCTTTTAATTGGATGGGCTCCTGTTTATGTAGTTGTAGGGCATATTTAAAACATAACACCTTATGGCATTTGTTCTCTATGAGCGAGGCGCTTATGATTTTATGTCGAATAGCCGATAGGATAGAGCGTATCTCTTTTTTCACCTCCGGTGTACAGAGCAATAAGTCGTTACCTGCCATAAGAGCTTTTAAACTTGGCTCTTTAAATCCTTTGAGCCCTTTCATTACTAAGGCATCTGTAAAGACTAAGCCTTTGTAGTGTAAAGTATCTTTTAGTAGATGTGTTGTTATTGCCGGAGATAAAGAGGCTGGGAGCTGTTTGTCTAGTGAACTAACCAATAGATGACCCATCATTATTCCACCCACTTCATGCTGTATCGCTTCTTTAAAAGGGTATAACTCGATACTATCTAGTCGTTGATAACTAAAATCTAAACGTGGTAACTCTTTGTGTGAATCGGTACGCGTGTTACCATGTCCAGGAAAATGTTTACACACGGCTAATACCCCTTCACTCTCTAAACCTTTAGCATAAGCAACCACTTTCTTGGCCACTCTTTCTCTGTTATCCCCAAAGGAACGATAACTAATAACAGGGTTAAAGGGATTCGTATGCAGGTCGGCTATGGGTGCAAAATCAACCTGTACCCCAATGTGTCGAAGCTCTCTACCTACCTCTTTTCCGTAGTTGTAGATAAGCTGGTCGCCTTGTATACAGCCCAGAGCACTGTTTTTAGGAAAGTCGGGTGTATCTTTAATTCGCATTGAAAGGCCCCATTCTCCATCAAATGTGACAAGAATGGGCACCTTTGCCATAGATTGTGTAAAATTGATTAAGTCCACATATTCTTGTAAACTGCCTTCTGAGAAGAGTAGCCCTCCGATATGTCTCTTTTTTGTTAGGTGACGCAAAAGTGACCGGGTTTTTTTGTTATCGCGAGGAGTTATTGTATAGATGAATAGTTGTCCTATTTTTTCTTTTAAGGTCATCGTACTCATCTCTCTTTTTGCCCACTCGTCCGCTTCTTTAGAATAAGCTTTCTGCAGAAGTGTGCTATTTTGTGCTAGTAGTGTACCTAGCTGTGTGCAAAGCAGAAATAGAAGAACATATTGTTTTCTCATTATCTTTTATTTTTCTAATGTGAGTATCATTTTGCCCACATAAGCACCTGATTTTCCCATTTGGTAATTCGCAATCTCCTGTCCATCTAAGTTGTTATAGAAGAGTGGTTTGATGTAAAAGGTATGGGAGTGTCCACCTAAAACAAGGTCAATGTTGCGTGTCTTTTTGATTAGAGATGCATCGGACATCGCTTTTGATGATGAGGCTCTATTGCCAAGATGAGAGAGACAGATCACCAAATCGCAGTGCTCCTCTTCCTTTAGCATTTTTGCCATTTTATTACTTGTCTCAATGGGGTCTAAATAGACAATACCCTTCATCTTTTCCACTTGTACCAGTCCGTCTAACTTAGGTAATAGTGCAAAGACACCAATCTTAAGCCCTTTCTTATGGAGAATAGTGTAGGGCTTAATAGCATCTTTCAATATGGTTTTAGAAAAATCGGCATTACTACAAAGAATAGGGAAGCTTGCCATTTTAGTGAGTCGGAGAATATTCTCTAGTCCGAAATCAAATTCATGGTTTCCAAGTGCTACTGCATCATACTTCATTGCACTCATCAGGCGTACCTCTACCTCTCCTCTAAAGAGGTTATAATAGGGCGTTCCTTGTGAGAAATCGCCGCAATCCATTAACAATAGATCTTTATCTTTGGCTCTATAATTGTCCACTAAAGTAGCGCGTCGTATATATCCTCCTTTTTCAGATAGTTCAGAAGTGTTACATCTACGTGTGATTGGTTCTATCTGACTATGTGTATCGTTGGTATGTAGAATGGTTAGTTGTACCTCTTTTTGTGCCGACAGGGAGAGTGTCAGAAATAATAGGGTCAAAAGAAGCGAATGTTTATATATTGTTTGTTTTTTCATGTCCTTTTTTATTTAATGATAATACGACCTTCAATAGCTGCTTTTATGTGCTTGCCCTTAGCTGTCATTTGTTGGATATGATCGATGACTAACAAGCGAATGGTTTTATTGGGTTTATTATGGAGTAGTTCTCCCTTCTTAAAAGCGCTCATACCATCATTTCCAGCTGCTAGATAATCAATAGTAGCCACGGTATATGTATTAGAGGGGATTATTTTCCTTTTGTTAATGGTTGCTTTTATCAATTTATAATCGCTGCTTAGTTCGAGCTGTGCACCACTAATCGCCTCTCCTCTTACACTTGCTATTTGTTGAAAAAGTTCTAGTACCACGCTACCTTTCATCTTTAGCAAGACCAATGCATTCTCAAAAGGGAAAATATTGGAGATGGTGCCATAGGTAATGGGGCCATCTAACAAATCGTTGCGTAGACCACCCATATTTGTTACGGCAAAATCAACTTTCTTTCCGAGTGCTTTACTACCTGCCTCAAAAACAACATCCGCTGCAAAGTTAGAGAGTGGACTCTCTGGTCGAAAGGCGGTATAGCATCCATCGCTGTATCCTATAACCGGAGAGGAGATGCTATCTACTGCGCGTTTGTACTGACTTAAAATAGCTGTTGCTTCTTTGTTGGGCTGTTTGTCGAATGCAGCAGTTATTGCAATTCTGCTACCTTCCACCCTTTTTAATTTATAGTTACCATTGCAGCCAACTAGCAATGCCACCATCATCAAAAGATGTACTGTTTTCAATTTTAACATAATGTATTTTTTTCAAAGATATAAAAAATCACTTGGAATTGTTTATTAAGATTCTTTTTTGTGATTTTTCTTCTAGAAAATAATTAGTTAGTAGCTGTACTTTAGCTATTTATAATGAAGTATAATAGATGGTCCTTTTTTGCGAAAACACTTGTGTATCTGTGAAATAATTCGTTAATTTGCATCGCTTTCGCGCAATCGCTGTCAAAGAAGAGTAATTTGGTATGTTGCGTTGTAACGATAACAATTTAATAATTAAACAATGGATTTCATTAAAATTGCAGAAGAAGCATTTGCTACAGGCAAACAACATCCTTCTTTTAAAGCAGGTGACACTGTAACCGTAGCATATCGTATTATAGAGGGTTCTAAGGAACGTGTGCAGTTGTATCGTGGTGTAGTAATCAAAGTATGTGGCCATGGTGAAAAGAAACGTTTCACAGTACGTAAAATGTCTGGAACAGTAGGCGTAGAGAGAATTTTCCCTCTTGAGTCACCAGCTATCGATAGTATTGAAGTGAACAAAGTTGGTAAAGTTCGCCGTGCGAAACTTTATTATCTTCGTGCTCTTACAGGTAAGAAAGCTCGTATCAAAGAGAAAAGAACTTTCTAATAGCAAAGGAAATGCAAAGAGCCACTTCATTTATGAAGTGGCTCTTTTTTTATGTCCCTATTTTTGTGTGTCCGTTGCATTGGTTGTTAGTGTTGTATTTGCACTTTTTTTAGAAACTTATTGAAAGAGTTTCTTGCGGATGAGCCAAAACCAAACCAGTGGAATGATTCCTTTTAGAATGGTACAAAAGGTGATAGACCACCACACCGCATGTAATCCCCATCCCACGGAGATGAGCAAGAGTGCCACAGGAATACGTAGATAATTAGCGCTGATACTATTGATGGCGGGTGGCATAGTGCGTCCCATACCATAAAACATCCCCTGCATGGTGATCTCTAAAATCATAAAGAACTGCGAGAATCCCAAGATAAAGAGATATTCTCCTCCTGCCGTATATGCTGCCTTTTCTGGCACAAATATGGAGAAAATCTGTTCCCCAAAAAAAACAAAGAGTAGGGTGGTAAAAGTTCCTAGTCCCGCACCCAATTTTAAAGTCAGCTTAAACGCTTTGAGAATACGATTAAATTGTTGTGCAGCATAATTTTGTGCTACAAAGGTACTTAATGCCGTGGATACACCCTGAAAGGTGTTCCAGGTTAGGGCCTCTATCTGTGCGCCAGTACTTAGACACATCATACCAATATGTCCTCCCTGCTCCGATGCTAATCGTGCTAAAAACATATTTGCAAATCCGAATAAAGCATTGAACGAGGCTACCGGAATACCTATTTTTGCTATTTGTTTGGTTTCTATCCGTCTTAAGCGACAGAAAAAAGGAAAGCGGTTGAGTAGTCGGTCCTTGTAATGAATCTTATAGATGAACAGTCCCGTAACCACGGCCTGCGACAACCAAGTGGCAATAGCAGCACCAGAAATGCCCCAATCTAAGTAAAAGATAAACAGCGGGTCTAATAGCATATTTAGCAATAAGCCCATACCACTAATATAGAAGGGTATTTTGCTGTGGCCAGCTGCATTATAGATACCGGTAAAAGTAGCAGCAGAGAAGATAAAAGGAAAAGCACTACTGATAATATGCAGATAGTCCACCCCCATGGTCGTGATGTTAGCGGAGAGCTTAAAGATTCCGATAATTGGGGTAGCACCAAAAAAAAGTAAGCTACCCAACAGAAGTGATAGGATAAAAGAGAGGGTAAAATTGTGCGAAGCATAACGGCGAGCCTTGTCGAGCTCCTTTATGCCAATGGCCTGAGAAATAGTAACCTCTGCACCTACCTTTGTGAGTAGGGTGATGCCCGCTGTGAACCATACCATGATGGCTACCGTACCAATAGCGGCCACCTCTTCACTTCCCAATCGACCCACCCACGCTGTATCCGTTAGGGTATAGGCCATTTGTATGAAAGAGGTAGCCATGATAGGCAATGCCAGACCCATTATCTGTTTAAAGATAGGTCCGCTTGTAAGAATTTTTGCTTCTTTCATGTAGAGATTTATTCGCTAACCACCCACTCTTTACGATAGGGTTTAATGGTGGAAGGGTTATAATACAGCGAAGAGGCAACAGGCAGTAGTAAGGTATATCTCCGCTTACTTCTGTTTTGCAAGAACGTATCTTTTAACCAAGGATTAGCATCTTTTAAAAGCGCATAGGTTGTTTTGTTTTGCTTAGCATATGCCGCTAAGTTAGCGATTCCCGTTGAAATAACCTTTTTAGTATAGCGTAGGGGAGCATATAGATCGCTCGCATGGATTCGAAAACCAAACTGAACGGGGTTATTAAAAAAGGCTTTGGCTGCTACAATTCTAAATAGATAACGAGAGGTTTCTGTTACTAAGTATAAGTCGCTTGCCTTTTTTACCTCCTGTTGCGCCACTAACCGACTAATTCTAGCTATTCCAGCATTGTAGGAGATAGCTACAAGCGACCAGTCGTTAAACTTCTTATATGCATCTTTTAGATACTTACATGCAGCTCTAGTTGATTTTTCAATATGACATCGTTCGTCAATATTTTTGTTGACCTCTAATCCATAATCTCTTGCTGTTTTGGGCATAAACTGCCATAAGCCAACAGCACCTGCACCAGAACGGATGCGTGGGTTGAGATGACTCTCTATCACCATTAAGTAGATAAAATCGCTAGGGATACCCTCCTCCTTTAATATCGGTTCAATAACCGGGAAATAGCGATTTGCTTTTTTTAGTAGTTGTAAGCTAGTGCTATGCATATAACAAAAGGATAACATTTCGCGGTCCATTCGTTCTCGGTTGTTGTAGCGTGTTAGGTCTATTTTTTCTCCACAAAAAGAGATAGATGTAGGAATGGTGGGCGATATTATTTGTGCTGGATAAGCAGATGAATTACCTGTTTGTGCTTGTAGCTGTGTGGTGCCTAGAAAGAGGAGCACGAGCAGAAGTACCTTGGGTACAAAACGATGTGTTAAAATCATAGTTATTTATTTAAGGATTTAGACTTTTCGGTGTATAGTTGTTGTATAATACCATCGGATAGTCCCACACGAGGAACGATGATAGTGTTAATATGGCATTTTTTAGCCGCAATACAGAAGATGTTTAAAGCATGTACAATAACATCCGCTCGGTAAGCGTTGATCTGCATCTTCTTCATTCGCTCTTCAAAAGTCATCTCTATGGCCTGTTTATAGAGTTTTTTTATCTCTTTATAGGTCAACGGCTCTTGTGGCTTTTTGTCTAATAGTTTATGTATCTTATTGATATTACCGCCAGAACCAACGATACTTTCTGGAGCATATTTTTCATAGATGCGTTGTAGCTCAAGTTTAAAACGTTCCAATTCTTCCTCTTTTACTTTCCCGGCAAGCAATCTAACCGTTCCCAGTTGGAAGGAAAAGCGCACCACTTTCTCTCCAGATTTGTACACCACAACTTCTGTGCTACCACCTCCCACGTCAATGTAGAGATAGCATTTGTGCTTGTCGATAATACCTTTGCTTTCGCTCGCATCATAAATAGTGTTGGCTTCCTTCTCTCCCGAGATGATTTCTACATTAACACCAATCGTTTTGGCTATTTGCTCTACAAGCAGTTTACCATTTTCAGCTTCTCGCATGGCACTTGTGGCGTATGCTTTGTAGTGCTCCACCTCAAAAGCCTTCATGATATGCTTAAAACCTTTTAGAGCTTCAAAAAGTTGTTCCTTTTTTTCCTCTCCAATTTTTCCATCCATAAAAACATCGGTTCCTAATCGTGTAGGTACGCGGATGAGGGTTATCTTTCTGAATTTGGTTTCTTGTGTACTACTATTCGTACTTACCTGATTAATCAGGAGTCGTATAGCATTTGTTCCAATATCAATAGCTGCTAGTTGTAAATCGTTTGTGCACATTCTTCTACAGTTTATAACTTAATATACAGCAAAATTACTTATTATTCTTTCTAAAGATGTAGAATTTGTAATTGTTTAAGTTTTTTCTTTTTATTCGAGGGTGATTGTCCACCCACTATAAAAAGCTTCTACTTGGTTAGGCAATTTATTTTGTAGCTCTTTTAGGTTATTTTCGCCAGTACAATGCCCGATATGAAACTGTGTAGTAGGATAATTCTTTCTTATCTCTTGTGCAATAGATGGAAGGTCATCCGCCATTTTATCCAAAAGATGTGTGCCCCCGATAAAATGTCGTATGGTGTTACACTGCGTATATGCTGCACAAGCTTGCATAATGTTTAGCACCCCATTATGAGAACAAGCAGAAAGTAGCACTAATCCTGTTGAGGTGCGCAATGCCAGTGTTACCTCCTGTTCAAAAAGGTCCTGTTTCTCCTCTGTGCCAATTCGCTTGGTTAGGTACTTATTCCCCTTAGGTAGCGCATATGGATGCTTTTTAGTCATAACTATCGCTAGATTAGCTGTTAACCAACAACTGTTTTTTATCTCCCTAAATGAACGATTGTTTTTCAAGAGAGAAGCATCTGTACTAATCTCTTTTTTAGTACTATGTCGTGCTGAGAAATATCGCTCCGTGATGATAGATGAAGAGGCAAAGATGGGTGTGTCTGGGTTTTGTGCAGTGAAATACGAGAGTCCTCCAGTGTGGTCGGCATGTCCATGTGAGAGAACGAGTCCTTGGATAGAGGACAACTCTTTTTGTAAGAGTAGCGCATTTTCGGCATATCCTTTGGAGGCACCTCCATCGTAAAGCCAGCTGCTCTTTTCCATCTCTACAAGGAAAGATAGCCCATGCTCCGTTAGTAAGTCGCTCGGTTGTTGCTGGGCTCTATTATCTATCAATGTGG
>JAQWAN010000069.1 GCA_028707655.1 Bacteroidaceae bacterium | reverse complement strand
AGTTTTGTTTTTGTCTGCGATTCAAAAACGGGTTCTTCTACCTTAATACTGATAGCAGCAACCATACCACTACGGATATCTGCATAATCATAGTTCTTGCCAAAATATTCTTTAATCACACGAGAAACCGACTCACGAAAAGCCGACAGATGCGTTCCTCCTTGCGTTGTATGTTGTCCATTAACAAACGAATAATACTCCTCACCATATTGATTAGCATGGGTCAAAACCATTTCGATATCATCTCCACGAAGATGAATAATCGGATATAGGGATTCAGAGGTCATGTTCTCATTAAGTAAATCTTCTAGTCCATTGCGAGAAAAAAACTTCGCTCCATTATAAAGAATGGTTAATCCCGTGTTGAGGAAAACATAGTTTTTCAACAAAGGCTCAATATATTCATCTTTAAACTGATAGTTTACAAAGATGGTCTCATCGGGAGTAAATACGATTTCTGTTCCATTAGAAAAGGTGGTTGGTTCTTGTGGCATATCCTCTACCACTGTTCCACGCACATATTTAACACACTTAACCGATTGGTTACGAAAACTAGAGATGGCAAATGAAGAGGAGAGTGCATTGACTGCTTTAATACCCACTCCATTAAGTCCCACCGATTTCTTAAACGACTTGGAATCATACTTAGCACCAGTATTCATCTTAGAGGAGACATCCATTACCTTACCCAATGGGATACCACGACCAAAATCGCGGACACTAACCTTACCATCTGTAATAGACACTTCTATCGTTTTACCAAATCCCATCATGAACTCATCAATAGAATTATCCATGACCTCCTTTAGTAAGACATAAATACCATCATCAGCATGTGTTCCATCGCCTAATTTGCCAATGTACATACCAGGACGACGACGAATATGCTCTTTCCAATCAAGTGTACGGATATTCTCCTCCGTATAGGATATAATTTGAGGGTTTTGCTCTTCCATAATAAAAAATCAGTATGCTCGCAAAGATAAACTTTTTTCGATAAAAGGACTCTTTAAAACAAAAAAAAAGCCATTTCCCATAGGGAAACGACTTTTTAAAAGGTTTACTTTAATCTTATTTTCTAAGACCAAGTTCTTTAATAATTGCACGATAACGTAAGATATCGCGATCTTTAAGATAGTTAAGCAATCTACGACGCTTTCCTACCAACATTACTAAAGCTCTTTCTGTGCTATAATCTTTTCTGTTAAGCTTTAAATGCTCAGTCAGGTGAGAAATACGGTATGAAAACAATGCAATCTGTGCTTCTGATGAGCCAGTATCAGTGTTAGACTTTCCGTATTTTTCAAAGATTTCTTGTTTTTTTGCAACGTCTAAATACATAATGCTTTTGACTTTAATTAAATATTAAAAACTTCTTTGAGTGCGCAAAGGTAATTATTTTATAATACGCCACAAAGATATGGACAATAAATTACATAAAAAGAGAGGCATTTAATTGTCACAGTGGAAATTAATCCAAAAAGCAGGGCATTTCTCTCCAAAAAGAAAGAAAAATAACAGGAAATAGCTTTCTACTATTTAGCGATAAAAAACCCGCCTCACCACACCCAAAAAGTCTATCGATTAGGTTCTTAACAAGATATAGATGCAAAAGAGAAAAAAATACGACCTATTATGCTCTAAGTTAGGTTGTTTATCCACTAAAAAAACGAATTATTTAGATGTATCAATATTTTTATCGTACCTTTGCGCACAAATAATAGGTATAGTATGCAAAATATCAGAAACATTGCGATTATTGCCCATGTAGATCATGGCAAAACAACGCTTGTAGACAAGATGATGCTTGCCGGACATTTGTTCCGGAATGATCAAGCAGATGGTGACTTAATTTTAGATAGCAACGATCTTGAAAAAGAACGTGGAATTACGATTCTTTCTAAGAATGTATCCATAGATTATAAAGGTACAAAAATCAATATAATTGATACTCCAGGGCATGCCGACTTTGGAGGAGAAGTAGAACGTGTGTTAAACATGGCCGATGGATGTATCTTATTAGTAGATGCTTTCGAGGGCCCAATGCCACAGACACGCTTCGTGCTTCAAAAAGCTTTGGCCATAGGATTGAAACCTATCGTAGTAGTAAACAAGGTAGACAAATTGAATTGTCGCCCTGACGAAGTATACGAAATGGCTTTTGACTTAATGTTTAGCTTAGATGCAACAGAAGATCAATTAAACTTCCCAGTGCTATACGGTTCTGCTAAAAACAACTGGATGAGTACCGATTGGAAAAAACCAACCGATAATATCATTCCTTTATTAGATTCAATCGTTGAAAATATTCCAGCTCCGGTGCAACAAGATGGTACACCTCAGCTGTTAATTACCTCATTAGACTATTCCTCTTATACGGGACGAATCGCTATAGGACGTGTTCACCGTGGTACACTTACAGAGGGTATGAACGTAACACTCTCTAGAAGAGATGGTTCTTTAACCAAGATGAAAATTAAAGAGTTACATGTATTTGAAGGATTAGGCAGAAAGAAAGTTGCTTCTGTTGGCTCGGGAGATATATGTGCGGTAATCGGTATCGAAGGTTTTGAAATTGGAGATACCATCTGCGATTTCGAAAATCCAGAACCATTAACCCCTATCGCTATTGACGAACCAACCATGAGCATGGTGTTCTCTATTAACGACTCACCATTCTTTGGTAAAGAGGGTAAATATGTTACCTCTCGTCATATTAATGACCGTTTAGAGAAAGAACTAGATAAGAATCTTGCACTTCGTGTAGAAAAAAGTGCAGAAACAGATAAATGGACTGTATTTGGACGTGGTGTTCTCCATATCTCTGTCTTAATTGAGACCATGAGACGTGAAGGCTACGAACTACAAGTAGGTCAACCACAAGTTATCTACAAAGAGATAGATGGCAAGAAAAACGAACCTATTGAAGAACTAACCATTAGTGTTCCAGAAACATATTCCAGCAAGATGATTGACATGGTCACTCGTCGTAAAGGTGAGATGGTTTCTATGGAAGCACAAGGCGAACGTATCAACATCGAATTCAACATTCCATCACGTGGTATCATTGGCTTACGTACAAAGGTGCTAACTGCATCTGCTGGAGAAGCTATTATGGCACATCGCTTTAAAGGATATGAACCATACAAAGGAGATATTGAACGCCGTATCAACGGATCTATCATTGCAATGGAAGCAGGTACCGTTTTTGCCTATGCTATTGACAAATTGCAAGATAGAGGAAAATTCTTTATCTTCCCACAAGAAGAGGTATATGTAGGACAAGTTGTTGGTGAACATGCACACGATAAAGATTTAGTGGTAAATGTTACCAAGAGCAAAAAACTAACCAATACACGTACTTCTGGTACAGATGATAAAGCACGTATCATTCCTCCTGTTGTTTTCTCGTTAGAGGAAGCATTAGAATATATAAAAGAGGATGAATATGTTGAAATCACACCAAAGAGCATGCGTATGCGTAAAATCATCCTAGATGAGAACGCACGTAAAAGAGCAAGCAAGAACTAAATTTTAGTCTAAAATATAAAAAGAGAGTACCCGTAAAGGTGCTCTCTTTTTTTTGTATAAACCACTACTCTTTCCAAAAGCGATGCGTAATATCTACTAGTTCCAATCGACTGGTTAGTCGATAGAAACGCTGATTCGTTGACCGACTAGTTAGAGGGCCTAACGATTCCTCATATCCCCCCAATTTTATATACTGAAAAGAGGAGAGGTCAAAGGATGACGGTAGAAACGTTCGTCCTGAATACCAAGCCACTTTGAGGGTACTATTTACAGCATGAACTAGTTGTGCCAATTGTTGAAGGGCTAATAGATCGCTGTCGCCACCCAAAAAGCAGACACAAGTAACAGCATCACCATAACGAAGCAACAATCCCTCTAAAACGGCAGGTAACAAAGGAGTACCAATATCCGAGCGCAGCTGCGGACTATGACAACCTCTGCACCGAAACGGGCAGTTAGATAGGGTTATGCCCAATGTAATCTCATCGGGCACCTCACTGCCCACTATATCGTAATCTACATATTTAAGCATGCCATTCCTTTTTAACCCTATCGTAAAAACGCTGAGCAGCCTCTATTTTTCGAGGAGAGGAAAAATTACTAACTCGTTTCATGTAACCTATAATACGTGTCAAGTAATCCACGTCTGCACTACCACACACCGGACATTTCTTTAAGTAACGCTTATCAATATGTCCACATTTATTACATAATGTATTCGGGATATTATAGGTAAAATAATTACACCCCTCATGAGCTGCTACCCGCAATAGTTGTCGATATTGTATTGGAGAAAGATGCTCCTCCAAATTAAGATGAAGTGCCGACCCTCCAGTGAGATGTTCAATATATTTTCTACCATGTAAACGAAAACGATCAATGATATTTAGTGTATCATCTTCTACTAAATAGAAATAACTATTGTAACAGTCACGAGGCACCACATAACCATCTTCTTTGTCCCATTTTGCATGTTTAACCCCAACATTCTCGGCAGGAATCATTTCACAATTAAACATTATATCTTTAGAACGATACAATCCATTATACCGCTCAATTAATCCCAACACCTCCTGCACAAAATGTGCATAAGCAGGATTATCATTAATAGGAATACCCAAAAACTCTGCAGCTTCTACCAATCCATTCACACCAATGGTTAGATATTGACGGCCAATATGTATATAACCTGCATCAAACAGCGGTAACATTCCTTTATGGTGCAACATTAATAAATTCTCATTGTACGCTAATTGTGCTTTATGCACCAAATCGACCACCTCCTCTAGATATTCCAGATAAGATAACGACTCGCGCACTGCATATTGTACGCATCGATTTAGATTAATGGTAAGCACACTCTTAGAGCCTGTAGATACACCACCTGCACCCAACGTATAGCTAAACCCATTATCTTGAATCTTATTGCGTAACCTACAACAACTCGATAATGAATCCGCATTGTCACTCATATAGGTAAAAAACGAATGTCCCTCAGCATACATCTCTGCAGTAAAATCACCATACTCTTTATCTTTTACATCGCCATCTAACGTGAGTAAAGCCATTGTCTCTACGGGGAAGGTGAGAATCGTCTTTGTACGTTCTTGATTAAACCATTTCATAAATCGCTTCTGTAACCAACTAAGCGAAGCCCAGTCTGGGCGCGAATTATCAGGAAACACAAATTCGCCAAAAAGACGCTCAAAATAGTAGGCATCATAATAGGCAATATTCCAAAAAACAGCTTGAAAATTACGTGCACCAGTAGGTTGATTAATCGAATATACAACCTGCTCAAACACATCGGTTATCACCTTGTCTAGGGTACGCCTTTTGAGTGATAAATCCACCACATCATCTACTCGTAAATAATAATCGGCACCATATTCTAAGCCAACAAAATAGTTCATATACATAAGAAACTCGGGTGTAGCACAGGCACCGCTTAGCATACTAGATACCATAAACACCATATTTACAAATCCACCAGCAAAAGACTTTAGATTAGTGGGTGCCTTAGAGTTTCCTCCAATAGAGATTGTTCCATGAAGTAACCAAGGATACATCGTGATACTAGCACAATAATTGGCTAAACTCGTCTCATCGTTTTTATAAATAAAATGATGATTTAGTAAATCCATATATTTCTCAGAGAGTGCCTTTCCATACATCTCCTTCATTCTATCCATTAACAAACAACGATTCAAGCGAATAAAGTTTTGTTTGGGCAGCTCCGCTGTAAGCGTGGCGATATTCTTTTGTTCAATATTTGCATTCGCATCAAACTTACTACCAGAAGCCGCATTTTCTGCATTACAATAGTGCATAAGAAAAGCCAGTTTGTCGCGAGACTCCCTATCCTCTTTATGCAATTGACGGTAAAGCATATAAGCCTTCGCCACCTTAAACGCTTTACTATTCATTAGGGCTATTTCCACTAGGTTCTGAATCTCTTCCACCCCCATACCTTCGGTGAGTATTAATTGATTCGTTATTTTTTCTAGTTGATTAGGGCTAACAGAATAGCCTACAGACGCATATGCCTTTTCTATGGCACACTTAATTTTTTGTAAAGAAAACGGAGCTCGTTTTCCATTACGTTTTACAATTTGTACGGGTTGATTGTTCATCTTTAAACCTTTTATTCATTTAACACCGTAGCTAATTTCAGTGAGAAAAACGAAAGATTTTCATAGACAAAACAGAATAGAGCGTGCCAAGAATCCTTTTCGTTAGCCTTTTTACCCGAAAGCTACAAAAATACAGACACAAGGGCAGGTCTTCTGACTCATTCCAATTTTGACGCCTTCCCAACCTAATTCAGTCAGTGGCAAAGATTGTCAAAACCAATTTATCTATTACAGATAAGAATTTACAGCAGCGGGAACTGTTGCCGATTTACACGGCATTCCCTTTTAATTCCATACTAGAGAAGGGCTCTAATCTGGAAACCATTGATAGAACAAAGATATTCATAAATTTAAGAACTAACGACTCGAAACAGAGAATTATAGTAAAAAAAAGAGTCGCCATATATACATATGGCGACTCTCTATTAAAAATCTATTTCTAACTACAAATGTAGTATGAATTTACAATTTAGGACCAGCAGCAACTAATGCTTTACCATGATCGTTACCCTCGAATTTTGAGAAATTCTTGATGAAACGAGCAGAAAGATCTTTTGCTTTTTCATTCCAGATACTTGCTTCTGCATAAGTATCACGTGGGTCTAAGATAGCTGGATTAACACCAGGCAACTCAGTAGGAACCACAAAATCAAACATTGGGATTACTTTAGTTGGAGCCTTGTCGATATCATCATTTAAGATAGCATCGATAATACCACGTGTATCCTTGATAGAAATACGTTTACCAGAACCATTCCAACCTGTGTTTACTAAGTATGCTGTTGCACCAGAAGCTTTCATTTTCTTCACTAATTCCTCACCATATTTAGTTGGGTGTAGTGACAAGAAAGCTGCACCGAAACATGCAGAGAATGTAGGAGTTGGCTCAGTGATACCACGTTCTGTACCAGCTAATTTTGCTGTAAATCCAGAAAGGAAGTAATATTGAGTTTGCTCTTCGTTCAAGATAGAAACAGGAGGTAAAACACCAAATGCATCAGCAGAAAGGAAAATTACTTTCTTAGCAGCAGGCGCTTTCGATCCTTTTTGGATATTTTCAATATGATAGATAGGATAAGAAACACGAGTGTTCTCTGTTACACTATTGTCTGTAAAGTCAATTTTGCCATCCGCAGCAACAGTAACATTTTCTAATAAAGCATCACGTTTGATAGCTCTAAAGATATCTGGTTCGCTTTCTTTATCAAGGTTAATAACCTTAGCATAACAACCACCTTCAAAGTTAAAGATACCTTCATCATCCCATCCGTGCTCATCATCACCGATTAATTGACGTTTTGGGTCTGTAGAAAGAGTTGTTTTACCTGTACCAGACAAACCAAAGAAGATAGCTGTTTCACCATCTTTATTTGTATTAGCAGAACAGTGCATTGCAGCCATTCCTCTAAGTGGTAAGTAGTAGTTCATGATAGAGAAAATACCTTTCTTCATCTCACCACCATACCAAGTATTCAAAATAACTTGTTCTCTGCTATCTAAGTTAAATACAGTAGCAGTCTCAGAATTTAAGCCTAATTCTTTAAAGTTGTCAACTTTAGCTTTAGAAGCATTGTAAACAACGAAATCAGGTTCAAAAGTACTCAATTCTTCTTCTGTAGGACGGATAAACATATTTTTGATGAAATGTGCTTGCCATGCTACCTCAACGATGAAACGTACTTTCAAACGAGAGTTTTCGTTAGCACCACAATAAGCATCCATTACAAATAATTTCTTATCTGAAAGTTGCGTTACAGCCTTTTTCTTCAAATCTTTCCATGCATCTTCTGAAACAGGTTTGTTATCATTCTTGTACTCATCAGAAGTCCACCATACAGAGTCCTTACTAGCATCGTTTAATACAAAGAATTTATCTTTAGGTGAACGACCAGTATAAATACCTGTCATTACGTTAACAGCACCAAGCTCTGTTTCTTGACCTTTTTCAAAGCCTTGAAGACTTGCTTTTGTTTCCTCTTCGAATAACACTTCGTAAGAAGGATTACGCAATACTGTTGCACCTATAATTCCGTACTTACTTAAATCTAAATTTGCCATTTCGTTCTAATTTTAAATTTATTACTCATAAAAATTAATACCTATTGAAACAGGCTTAAAACAAGCCTTGTAAATCGATTACAAATATAGCGTTTTATTTGACGACACAACTACATATTAAAGAAATATTTCTTTAATTGGGTTTGTTTTATAATTGAGGTATTAAAATGCCACATATAGTTGACAAATTCAAAATTATTTTTGTTCCTTTGTGCAGATATATAGTATACCACTCAAATTTATAGTGTATTATGAAAATTGTTAATTTAAGCGAAAATAACTCTGTACTCAATCAATTTATTGCAGAAATAAGAGATGTACATGTTCAAAAAGACCGATTAAGGTTCCGTAGAAACATCGAACGCATCGGAGAAGTGATGGCTTATGAGATCAGTAAAACGCTCAATTATTCCATAAAAGAAGTGCAGACCCCTCTTGGTATTGCACCAGTAAGCACCCCAGACGAGAGAATAGTTCTTGCAACTATTTTAAGGGCTGGTTTACCCTTACATCAAGGTTTTCTCAGCTATTTTGACAAAGCAGAGAATGGATTTGTATCGGCCTACCGCAAATATAAAGACACACTTAAGGTAGATATTCATATTGAATACATCGCCTCGCCTGTTATCACGAAC
>JAQWAN010000068.1 GCA_028707655.1 Bacteroidaceae bacterium | reverse complement strand
CAGATTAAATGGATTGAAAACAAACTAAATAATCGACCTCGTAAAAGGCTTGGGTACCTCACACCTAATGAGAAATTTAAACAAATTATTAACCAGAATTCAGTTGCATTTGCAGGTTGAATTCAGCAATTAATAATCTGCATTCTGTGGATTAATATTGTAATTTTGTTAACAAATAATGAATGGTATGTCGATGGGATCTCAACTGAAATATAATGGGCTTTCTGAAGAGGAAGTAAGGAAAAGTAGATTGGAGCATGGTGATAATCAACTATCCCCTCCCGTTCGTGTGTCTGCTTGGAAACTTTTTTTAGAAAAGTTCGACGATCCTGTTATTAAGATTCTACTTCTAGCAGCTTTCCTATCGCTGTTTATGGCGGTTATTGAGAATAACTATATGGAGACCGTTGGCATCATCTTGGCCATTATCTTAGCTACTGCCTTAGGTTTCTATTTTGAATATGATGCAGGTAAGAAGTTTGACTTGCTCAACGCGATGTCTGATGAGAAATTGGTGACCACCTATCGAGAAGGGGGCATTCAACAGGTCTTCCGAAAAGATATTGTGGTAGGCGACATTGTAATGGTAGAAGCGGGAGATGAGATCCCTGCTGATGGTAAGATTATACAAGCTATCTCTTTGCAGATAGATGAATCGAGCTTAACGGGTGAGCCTCTTGTAGACAAGTGGGACAAAGAGGAAAATATATACAACGAAGTGACTTATTCTTCTAATCGACTGCTCCGCGGCTCTACGGTGATGAATGGACATGCTGTGATGCGTGTGGACCGTGTTGGTGATTGTACGGAGATAGGGCAAGTGGCCCATCAAGCTTCGCAGCCAATAGAGAAAGATACCCCTTTAAAGGTGCAACTCGAACGGTTAGCTTATTACATTAGTATTGTAGGAATATCTGTTTCTTTTCTCCTCTTTTTAATTCTATACTCCAAAAATATATTATTGGATGAACTAGTCTCGCTGGGCCCTAAAATAGTAACGATAGGTTTTCTACTCTTCCTGATAGCTATCTCTATGCCTGTTTGGTTGCCCAAGATGTGGAAAGAGAAAATCTCACATCTTGTTGCATGGACCTGGATAGGCGGGGCTTTGTTGAGTCTGTTATTTTTGTTTCTAGCCTTTACCTATGCGGATATATCGTGGGTGGAGATAGAAAATAACTCTTTATTATACGTAGACGAATGTAGAAAGATGGTCTCCTATTTTATGGTGGCAGTGGCACTGATTGTGGTCTCTGTACCAGAGGGATTACCGATGAGTGTGACACTTAGCTTGGCGTTGAATATGCGTAGAATGCTTTCTACCAACAATCTGGTGCGTAAGATGCATGCCTCTGAGACAATGGGGGCTATCACTGTGATCTGTGCAGATAAAACGGGTACACTTACGTGTAACCACATGACGGTTCGTAAGATGCGATTGTTTGGGGATGACCAATTTTCTTATCAGAAGGCTACTGAGGAGCAACAATGGTTAGTTTCCGAAAATATATGTATTAACTCGACTGCTTTTCTAGAAGCAAAAGAAAATAATAGTAAAGGTGTAGGTAATCCTACAGAGATAGCGCTCTTGCAATGGATAGAGCAGCAGGGTGTTACCTATCTTCCTTTTCGTGAGCAAGCTCATATCTTGGAGCAACTGCCTTTTTCCTCGGAACGAAAGATTATGGCTACCATTGTCGATTCTCCTCACCTAAACCAACGGGTGTTGTATATTAAAGGGGCATCCGAGATTGTTATGGGTATGTGCTCGTGGGTGATGAAGGATGGGGAAAAAAGAACGATGCAAGAAGAAGAGGAATCTATCACACATCGTTTCCTTGATTATCAAAGTAAGGGAATGCGAACATTGGCTTTTGCCTATTATATATTAGAAGAGGATGATATAGCCTCTATCGATCAGCTAATAATGGCTAAAGCACCGCTTTTTTGTGGATTAACGGCTATTGAAGATCCTATTCGCAAAGAGGTACCAGCTGCTATTGAGCAATGTCTACAAGCAGGTGTACAGGTAAAGATTGTGACGGGTGATACGATGGTTACTGCTAAGAATGTAGCTGTAAATATCGGTCTATGGAATGCTAAGAGCGATACGGATGCTGTTCAAACAATGACGGGAAAAGAGTTCGCGGCTTTGAGTGATGAGCAGGTGTTGGAAAGAGCGCAATCGATTAAGATACTCTCGCGTGCGCGTCCATCGGATAAACAACGACTGGTTGCCCTTTTGAAGCAAAAAGGGGACGTGGTGGCTGTTACGGGTGATGGAACGAATGATGCGCCTGCTTTGCATCATGCACATGTAGGACTCTCCATGGGATCGGGAACCTCGGTAGCTTAAGAGGCAAGTGACATCACCATTATGGATGATTCTTTTGCTAGTATTTCTAGTGCTATTAAGTGGGGACGCTCTCTTTATAAAAATATTCAACGTTTCATTGGCTTTCAATTAACGATCAATCTAGTGGCATTAGTCGCTTTGCTAACGAGCTCTTTTCTAGGTACGGAACCTCTGTTAACGGTTACGCAAATGCTTTGGGTAAATCTGATAATGGATACATTAGCGGCATTAGCTATCTCAACGCTTCCTCCATCTGATGCGGTGATGCAGGAAGCACCACGAAACAATAACGACTTTATCATCACACGTGGCATGTTTACAGAGATCCTGCGGGTGGGTGTGTTGATACTTATCTTGCTAACACTTTTCTATCTTTACCTGGGAGGGGGAGCAGCATTAACAATTCATCAGATGACACAGTTCTTTAGTTTCTTTGTCTTGTTACAATTTTGGCGTTTAGCATCTGTCTGTATGAGCTGCAAATGCCACTCCATCGCATTGCGTCAGTTTAAGCCTATCTTTCTAGTGCTGCTACTCATCTTGCTAGGTCAGATTGGTATTGTTACTTTTGGTGCGGAACTTTTTCGTACCGTTCCTCTCTCTCTAAACGAATGGGTACAGCTCTTTTCCTTAAGTGCTAGTATTGTGCTTCTGGAATGGATTGGAAAACAAATGGTCTCTTATTACAAACGAAAAAAGACGCTCTGATTTGTTCTTAAAATAGACCGAATGGAAAAACAGTTAAACCATATGAAAACAATGGCATCTTCGCTAGATCATAGAGGAGCAACGGAGATACCGCTTCAAAATATTATTTTTGACCTTGGTGGTGTGTTAGTCGACCTAACTCCAAATCGTTGTTTTGAGGCTTTCCGTGCGTTGGGCGTATCAAATGATTTGTCGCAATGGGTACAAAGAAATGGCGGAAAGGGTATCTTTTATCTCCTAGAGAAGGGGGAGATAGATACTGCTACGTTTTGTGCGCGTTTGCGAGAACTAACGCATCTTGCACTATCTGATACTGCTATACAGACCGCCTGGAATCTTTTCTTGGGGGAGATAGCGACCTATAAGTTAGATTGTCTATTGGAACTTAAAAAGAAGTATCGTCTCTTTTTACTCAGTAACACCAACGACATGCATTGGGACTGGGTATGTACACACGATTTTAGGTATCAAGGACATGAGGTAGATCATTTCTTTGAGAAGTGTTATCTCTCGCAGCAAATGAAGGAGGTGAAACCGAATCTTACTATCTTTGAACAGCTTATGGATGATGCTGCTATTTTGCCGCAAGAAACATTATTTATAGACGATACTGCTGCCAATTGCAAGGCTGCTGATGCGTTAGGAATGCGAACCTATCAACCCAAGGAGGGCGAAGATTGGCGTTTTTTATTTGAAAAGAAAAAATGAAGATAATACGAGATTTAAAAAAACAGGATTTATTGCCTTCGGTGGCAACGGTTGGCTTCTTCGATGGGGTACATGTGGGACACCAATATCTGATTAATCAGGTAAAAAAAGAAGCAAAGAAACGCCAAGAGGCCTCGATGGTGATAACCTTTAGCAATCATCCTGGTTCTGTGATGCAGGAGGGAGCGGATGTCTCCTTGCTATCATTGCCCAACGAGAAGTGTAAACTATTAGAATGGATGGGGATTGATTATTGTTTATTAATTGAGTTTACGCCCTCTTTTTCTCACTATTCTGCTTACGAGTTTATGCAGTTACTCTATACGCAATTGAATGTTAAGGTGCTCTTTGTGGGCTATGATCATCGCTTTGGTTATGCTCGAAATGAGGGCTTTGACGATTATGTACGCTTTGGACAAACCATCGGCATTGAGGTGTTGCAAACCGATGTGTATACAGCAGATGATTTGGTGATTAGTTCTTCAGCAGTTCGTTCTCTACTGGAAAAGGGGGATGTGGATACAGCTAGTACTATTTTAAATGCTCCCTATACCATCACAGGTAAGGTGGTAAAGGGACATCAGGTGGGGCGACTAATTGGATTCCCTACTGCTAATTTAGTGGTTGACCCACAAAAACTGATCCCTGCAGAGGGCGTTTATGCGGTTTATGTCTGGTCGGGCGAGCATCGCTACGTGGGCATGTTGTCTATTGGCAGTCGACCAACTTTTTCTGCTGAAATGAAGCAGAGTGTGGAGGTTAATATCTTAGATGTAACTGCCGATTTTTATCATAAGATGTTAACGCTGCAGTTTATGCATCGTCTAAGAGATAATAAAAAATTCCCAGGGGTGGAAAACTTGATTGAGCAACTGAATAAAGACGAAAATGAGGTAAGAAAGTTGCTTATATCTTAAAAGAATTTAAAAAAGTCGTGTCCCTCGTATATTATTCGTTAATTTGCGACATATTAGGGGGCATTCCCTCGTTTTTGGAATAGAGTAAAGAAGTGTGATTATATGAAAGCTCTCAAAAGGAGGATTTGTCCTTTGTGTCAAGGTGAAAAACTTTTAAAACAGGTGACATGTGTAGACCATTATGTTACGGGGGAGTCGTTTGCTCTTTTGAAATGTGAACGATGCGGTTTTATCTTTACGGACGATGCCCCAGATGAGGATCATATAGCTCCTTATTATGCTACAGCAAACTATATATCGCATTCAGACACCTCAGCTGGGTGTATGAATTCGCTTTATCATGCGGCACGTCAATTAAATTTACGCCGTAAATTCAAACTTCTCCAACGACATAGTAAGACGCAAAAGGGCAATCTTTTAGATATTGGTACTGGAACGGGTTATTTCCCGCATTTTGTTGGTCAAAAAGGATGGAATGTTACTGCTTTAGAGAAAAATGATGGTGCGCGTCTATTTGCCAAAGAACATTTTGACCTAGATGTGTTGGCTGATAATCAATGGAACACATTAGTACCCAACTCTTTTGATGTGATTACCCTTTGGCATGTGATGGAACATCTACACGATTTGGACAAAACGTGGGAACAATTGACGCTGTTATTAAAAAAAGAGGGTCGGTTGATTATTGCTTTGCCAAATCCTGCTGCATACGATGCTGCTTATTATAAGGGCGATTGGGCTGCTTATGATGTGCCTCGTCATCTTTGGCATTTTACGGCTTCCTCTTTACAACTACTGGCAAAGAGACATGGCTTTTCATTGGAAAAATCTTATCCTATGCCTATGGATGCTTTTTATATTTCTATCTTAAGTGAGAAATATCGTAAACATTCTTTTTCCTTTTTACGGGGTATGTACGTTGGATTGTGCGCTTTCTTTCATTCTTTGCTGAACAAGCAGCGGAGTAGTTCGATTATTTATGTTTTTAAGAAAGAAAAAAATGAGCAATAAAAACCATTCTAAAAACAATTTCGATATTCAATTTGTTACTGCAAGTATTAGTACTACTTTAGTGCTGATTTTGTTGGGATGTGCTATTCTTACGGTTCTAACAGCTCAGCATCTTTCTGTTTTTATGAAGGAGAATTTTACACTATCTATTTACTTAGAGAGTAGTGCTAAAAAAACGGAAATCTATAAATTCCAAAAACAATTGAACGCAAAAGATTTTGTACATAGTACACATTATATTTCTAAAGAGGATGCACTGAAAGAGCAAACAAAGTTGATGGGTACAGACCCCTCCGACTTTTTGGGTACAAATCCTTTTAATAGTACCATAGAACTTCATTTAAAATCGGAATTTGCCAATCCGGAGCGTGTGAAAACCATTCAGAAAAATTTATTGGAAAATAAGTTGGTAGACGAAGTGAGCTACTCGGATGAGGTGATGGATCTACTAAATAATAATTTTAAACGGATTAGCTTTATTCTGTTACTGCTTGCTTCGATGCTTGGTCTGATCTCTTTTGCGCTGATTAACAATATGATACGGTTAACCATCTATTCGCAACGCTCGCTTATACATACCATGAAATTAGTGGGTGCAAGTTGGGGCTTTATACGTCGTCCTTTTCTGATTCGTAATTTCTGGATAGGCTTTCTGTCTGCTTTATTGGCAAATGGCTTCTTATTGGCAGCAGTGCACACCATTTTCTCTCTTGAACCACAGCTTAAAATGATTATAACAACAGAAACAATCCTTATTGTGGTTGGTTCTATTTTCTTATTTGGGTTGTTAATCACTTTTCTTTGTGCATATGTCTCCATTAGTAAATATCTCCGTATGAAATCGTCGACACTCTACTATGTTTAGTGGAGCCTTAAATTAATAATAGAATGGATAATAAAAAACTAGCTTTACAAAAAAAGAACTTTATTCTTATTGGAATAGGATTGCTCGTAGTTGTCATTGGATTTCTCTTAATGAGTGGGTCTGGAACAACACAAACTACGTTTGATCCTGCTATCTTTAGTGTACGACGTATTAAAGTGGCACCCGTTGTTTGTTTAATTGGTTTTATTACAATCATTTTTGGTATTCTTTATGCGCCTTCAGCAAAAAGCGAAAAGAAGTAATATCACCATACAATAAAGACAAAAAATAAACAATGACAACATTACAAACAATTATTATAGCTGTTGTAGAGGGATTGACAGAGTTCCTACCCGTATCATCCACTGGACATATGATTATTACCCAAAACATCTTGGGAGTGGAGAGTACCGATTTTGTAAAAGCTTTTACTATCATTATTCAGTTTGGTGCTATCTTATCCGTGGTATGTCTGTATTGGAAACGTTTTTTCCGCTTAAATAAAGAACCGATGGCCGATGGTGCTTCGGCTTTACAACGCTTTTTACATAAATTCGATTTTTATTGGAAGCTATTGATTGCTTTCTTGCCAGCTGCATTTTTTGGATTGCTCTTTAGCGAAAAAATAGATGAACTGCTGGAGAATGTATGGGTAGTTGCTTCTATGTTAGTTATTGGAGGCATCTTTATGCTTTTCTGTGACCGTTTATTTAATTCAAAAGAGGAGACAAAGATGACCAACAAAAAGGCCCTCTCTATTGGTCTCTTTCAATGTATAGCCATGATACCTGGTGTCTCTCGCTCTATGGCAACTATCGTTGGTGGTATGTCACAACGCTTAACACGTAAATCGGCAGCCGAATTTTCCTTCTTCTTAGCTGTTCCAACCATGTTTGCTGCTACTGCTTACAAGCTGCTCAAGCTCTTTTTAGAGCCAAATGGCGTGCAGATATTATATGATAATGCTGGAACCTTGATTATAGGAAATATTGTTGCTTTTTTAGTGGCGCTATTGGCTATCAAGTTTTTTATTCGTTTTATTACTAAATACGGATTTAAGGCTTTTGGTTGGTACCGAATTGTTGTGGGAGGGGCTATTCTAGTTATTCTTTTGATGGGTGAAACATTAACAATTATCTAAATAATCTCTTACGCTAGAGATAGAATAGATTTACAAGCTAATTTGTGTTAGATGAATTTTAAGAAAGGCGAAGTTTTATATTTTAAGAAGCCGTTGAAATGGACTTCTTTTACTTTAGTAGACCGTGTGCGTTCGCAATTGTACAAAAAATTGGGAGTGAAGAAATTAAAGGTTGGCCATGCAGGCACCTTAGACCCTTTAGCCTCTGGTGTGATGATTTTGTGTGTTGGAAAGGCAACCAAGCGTATCGGTGAATTTCAATATCAAACCAAAGAGTATATCGCTACACTTTGTTTGGGAGCTACCACAGCTTCTTTTGATTTGGAGGAGGAAATAGATGCTACCTATCCCGTAGAGCATATCTCTAGGGAATTAGCAGAGGAAAAATTACAGCAATTTGTTGGTCGTATTGAACAAATACCACCCGCCTTTTCTGCTTGTAAAGTGGATGGCAAACGTGCCTATAAACTGGCTAGAGCAGGAGAAAAAGTGGAATTGCAGCCCAAGATATTGGTTATTGATGAAATAGAATTACTCTCCTACGATTTACCCTATATCAGAATCCGTGTGGTTTGTAGTAAGGGTACTTATATCCGGGCGTTGGCGCGAGATATTGGAGAGGCTTTAGAAAGTGGTGCGCATCTTGTAGAATTGATACGAACACGTGTTGGCGAGGTAACCCTTGACCAATGTATGACGATAGAAGATTTTCCAGCTTGGTTAGACCAACAGGAAATAGAGGATTTAGAAGAAACAAATAAATAAAATAGAAAGATTATGAAACTCTCACAATTTAAATTTACGCTACCTGAGGAGTTGATTGCTCAACATCCTACACAATACAGAGATGAATCACGTTTGATGGTTCTGCATCGTAAGAGTGGAAGAATAGAACATTTGATATTCAAGGATATACTTTCTTATTTTAATGAAAAAGATTTATTAGTATTTAATGACACGAAGGTTTTTCCTGCTCGTCTGTATGGTAATAAAGAAAAAACAGGCGCACGTATCGAAGTATTCTTATTGAGAGAACTCAATCCTGAAAATCATTTTTGGGATGTGTTAGTGGACCCTGCACGTAAAATACGTATTGGTAATAAATTGTATTTTGGTGAGGATGAATCGATGGTTGCAGAGGTGATTGATAATAC
>JAQWAN010000067.1 GCA_028707655.1 Bacteroidaceae bacterium | reverse complement strand
ATCTATCTAGGACGTGGCTATGCATATCCCGTGGCATTGGAGGGGGCGCTGAAACTAAAAGAGATATCTTATATTCACGCTGAAGGATATCCTGCTGCTGAAATGAAGCATGGCCCTATTGCCTTGATTGATACAGAAATGCCGGTTGTGGTTATTGCAACGCAAAATGGAATGTACGATAAGGTGGTTAGTAACATACAAGAGATCAAAGCGCGTAAAGGAAAGGTTATAGCCATTGTCACTAAAGGAGACACCACTATTGCAACTATTGCCGATTTCTGTATTGAACTACCCCAAACCATTGAATGTTTAGACCCGCTTATCACGACTATTCCATTACAAATGCTGGCCTATCATGTGGCTGTTTGCAAAGGATTGAATGTGGACCAACCTAGAAATCTGGCGAAATCAGTAACGGTGGAATAGAACTATCCTATCCCTTTATAAAGAACAAAAAAAAGCTGTTTCAATAATTGAAACAGCTTTTAAAACCAAAATCGAACCTTAATTATTTCTTAAAATAACGATTAAACAAACCTTCAAAACCTTTTCCATGACGCGCTTCGTCTCTAGCCATTTCGTGAACGGTATCGTGAATAGCATCTAGATTAAGTTCTTTAGCACGCTTAGCAATACGGAATTTATCGGCACAAGCACCCGATTCTGCTTGCATGCGTTTCTCTAAATTTGTTTTAGTATCCCAAACAACATCGCCAAGTAACTCGGCAAACTTAGAGGCATGCTCTGCTTCTTCAAAAGCATAACGTTTAAAGGCTTCCGCTATTTCAGGATAACCCTCTCGGTCTGCTTGGCGACTCATAGCTAAATACATACCTACTTCTGAGCATTCGCCAGTGAAGTGTGCATTTAAATCCTTAATCATCTCTTCGTCGCATCCTTTAGCCACACCTACGGTATGTTCTGCAACAAATTCAAGGGAATCTGTAGCAACTAATTCTTTAAACTTAGAAGCAGGAACATTACACTGTGGACATCTCTCTGGTGGTGTGTCACCCTCGTGAACATAACCACATACTGTACAAATAAATTTTTTCATCAATTTTATTCTATTAATTAATAAGTTATTTCAAACTTTTTATTTCGTTTTTTATACATGTTGCACAAACACCTTTATAATATTGGTGTAGCTCGGTTACAATATGCCCCTCTACTGTTTTACCCAACTGATTCTTAAAAGAGTCGTCCATAGGTAAATCGTAAATCTTACCACATCTAGTACATAAGAAATGAGCATGTAGAGAGGTATCTCCATCAAAGCTTTGTTGCTGGTCATCTATCGTTAAGGATAGAGATGCACCATGACCTACAAACAACTTTAACGTGTTATAAACGGTGGTTCGTGATAAAGTTGGCATTTTTGTAGATAGAGCTTGGTAGATAACCTCTACGGTAGGATGATTAGAATGTGTCAATAAATAATTCATGATAGCCAAACGTTGTGCCGATGGTTTAATATCGTGCGCCTTTAAATAGGTTAATGTATCTTTGACTTTCATGGCTCTAGTATTTTAATTATCCTCTACAATTCCAACATTGTAACCATTACAAAGTTGTTTGTACTGCAAATGTATAAAAAACTTTTTAAATTACAACAAAACAATCTATTATAGTTGAAAATAATTGTTGTTGTTGTTTAAAAACAGAAGCAGTAAATTCTTTTATTAAAGAAAATTATTGTGTTTTTGTTATTAAGATTATATATAAACAGACTAAAAAACTAGATTATGAAAAACGACCACAATAATAGATGGGGCGTATCTCCCCTCTTCTTAAAAAACTGGACACTCCTACTACTTCTCGTGTTGAGCTTTTCTGCCTGTAAACACGATTCCATTGTAACCAATGGAGAACTTAAAAAACCTGCAAGCGATTATTTTGATTTCTCTACACGATTAGGAACCACCTTAAAGATCGATTACGGATATGAGGGGTATACAGCCCCTTTTGCTATCTATTTGGAAAACCCATACGATGAGAGTACTGGACTACTAAAAGAGAATAGCCTATCTATCTTTACGGGGTTCACAGACAAGCATTGTAAATACGATGGACTAATCACCCTACCTATTGGTACAAAGAAAGTGTTTTTATGCTCCGATGCTATTGGTATTCCTAGCTCTATAGAGCTAGAGGTTCTAAATGGGTCTGTCGTATATACGAATGATGCTAGTGCACCACAACTGGCAAGGGCAAAAACAAGAGCGGAAGAGAGTATCAACATTGGTTCTCATAAATCGGTCATTAATGAATCGTCTAAACTATATGCACTTTATGATACGTTCAAATCAAGTGGTGGTGATTACAATTGGGAGACCTTAAACACGAATGTTCCAGCATTGTACTCACTCGTTAGTAATAGCGAGCAGTTAACAATTTCAAGCACATTGGGCGAATTGGTTAACAGAGTTCAATCGGCGCTACGAGGTAACTATGGAAAAAAACAAAACAACACCAGCTACATAGCAACGGAAAGTAATATCAATCCATCTGTTTTGGAAAAAACAGCGGACGGTAAAGATGTAGTGGGTGCAG
Organism: Bacteroidaceae bacterium; assembly: GCA_028707655.1. Lineage (GTDB taxonomy): Bacteria > Bacteroidota > Bacteroidia > Bacteroidales > Bacteroidaceae > JAQWAN01. The sequence continues at coordinate 6,391 of JAQWAN010000067.1, read as the reverse complement.
AACTCGATTTAGTGTTACTCGATGCAAATGGAGGTATGCACAATGCAATGGGTTACTACTATTATAAAACCAGTGAGACTCTTTCTGCTAGTCAATTAAAAGCTCTTCCAAAATATATGGTATTCCCTAGAACAACAAAAGGTAGTCCTAGTAATATCATTTCTGCTCGTCTTCAATTCTTTGGAGAGAACTACGACCAAGAGGGTACAGACGTGTTTCCTCCAGGCTATTCTATTGGATGGATGCTTGTAGCGGATATCAATGGTTTCTTGGATAGAAATAGTCTCTCTTCTAGTGCTAATGCAACCGAGATTAATGATCGGATTAACACCTACTATACGAGTGGACATGCTATCTATTCTAACCAAAGCGCGAACACAGCGGGAAGAGCTGGCTGTATTAGTATATACGATAGAAAATCGCAAAGAATTATTGTAGGTTTTGAGGATTTCACTTTCCCAGACAACAATAGCCGAAGCGATAATAGCTATGAAGATATCTTATTCTATGTAAATGCTTCTCCTATTGAAGCTATCAGTGTGGAGGTACCTGTTGTTCCAGATGCAAAAACAAAAGTAGCCGAGGAAAACTCAAGAGGTACCCTTGCTTTCGAGGATATCTGGCCTAGCGGTGGAGACTACGACCTAAACGATGTTGTAGTTGAATATGAAACAATAATCACGCACAACGATTTAGATGAGATAGAGAAAATTGAGAGTGTTTACAAGGTGGTACACGATGGCGCAAAAGCAACAGATGCCTTTGGCTGTTTAATCAACGGAACGGTAGGAAATATCGATGCCGATGCATCTAATTATAACGTACGAGAGGAAAATAATCAGTTTATTTTCACTCCTAGTGCTATAGAAGCAGCTGCAAGTGGGGAGATCTTTAAGCTTACAAGAACCTTTGCAGAGGGAAGCAGACCAATAAAATCCTCGTATACCCTAAACATCAACCCATTTATTGTTCCCAATTATGTGGCTGGAGAAAAGAACAGAACAGAAGTTCACCTACCTAAATCAACTGTCTCCCCATGGGCCAACAGCCGATTACTAGGCACAAAAGATGATGCTTACTATATTAACAAGGGGGGCGATTATCCTTTTGCTATTGACCTTTACAACGTTACTAACTTTGAGGTAGTAAGTGAAACACGACAAATTGGTTCAGAAAATGAATATCCCTACTTTACGAATTGGGTAGAATCAAAAGGTGCTACAAACACCGATTGGTACCAGTATAAAAGTAGATAAAGCTAATTCTTACTCCCTAATTTATAGAAACATCCGCTGCATACATCATGGCAACGGATGTTTTTTTTATAGCAAAACGAGCATATCCAGCACAAAATATGTACATTTGCACGATTGATAAAAGTTATAGACATGAATAAATTTGGATTTGTAAAGGTAGCAGCAGCCATCCCTGAGGTGAAAGTTGCAGATTGTGATTTTAATGCGAAAGCAATAGAGGAACAAATAATTATCGCAGATGGCAAAGGTGTTTCTATTGTGGTTTTTCCTGAATTAGCCATAACAGCCTACACTTGTGGGGACTTGTTCTTGCAACAGCTGCTCTTACAACGAGCAGAGATGTCATTGATGCAAATTGTTAACAATACACGACAATTGGATATCATATCTATAGTGGGTATACCTGTTGCTGTTGGTGCTTGCGTTGTAAATGGTGCTGCAGTTATTCAAAAAGGGAAGATACTAGGACTAGTACCTAAGACCTATTTACCCAACTACAACGAATATTATGAAGACAGATGGTTTACCTCTGCACTCGAAATAGAAGAAAAAGCCATACGACTATGTGGTCAAACTGTACTCATGAGTCAACAAATGCTTTTTTCTACACCAACCACTTGTTTTGGTGTAGAGATATGCGAAGATGTTTGGACTGTTATACCTCCTAGCTCTACACTAGCTCTAAAAGGAGCAGAGATTATATTTAATCTATCTGCGGACAATGAAACGCTAGGTAAACATGCTTATCTACGTTCACTCCTCTCGCAACAATCGGCCAAAAGTTTGGTGGGTTATGTATTCTCCTCCTGTGGCTTTGGAGAGTCTAGCACGGATATTGTTTTTGGCGGAAGTGCTCTTATTTATGAAAATGGTACACTCTTAAATACAGCTAAGCGTTTCTCCCTGGAGAAGCAACTGGTGGTTAGTGAGATTGATGTGGAGACAATACGCTACGAACGTAGAGCAAACCAAAGCTTTGCGGCAAATGCGGCTAATTGTAGTGCCAAAGAAATGGTTCGTATCTCTACCGATTCTATTAATGAGAAGGATGGGAGCTTAACACGAGCCATAGACCCTCAACCATTTATACCTAAAGAGATGAGTGTGGATGATGCTTGTAATGAAATTTTCTCTATACAAACAGCTGGATTAGCTAAACGCTTACAACATACTAACTGCAAGAAAGTGGTTATTGGTATCTCAGGAGGCTTAGACTCCACACTTGCACTATTGGTTTGCGTAAAAACATTTGACCTATTAAACCTGAGTAGAAAAGGGATTATTGGGGTTACAATGCCGGGGTTTGGCACAACAAACCGCACCTATCAAAATGCCATAGCTATGATGCAATCGTTGGGCATCACCATTAAGGAGATTAGCATTAAAGAGGCTTGCATTCAACATTTTAAAGATCTAGAACACGATATTAATGTGCACGACACAACTTACGAGAATGGTCAGGCACGTGAACGCACACAACTGCTGATGGACTTAGCTAATAAACACTTTGGCATGGTGATTGGCACAGGCGACCTATCTGAGTTAGCACTAGGATGGGCTACTTATAATGGCGACCATATGTCTATGTATGGTGTGAATTGCAGTGTTCCTAAAACATTAATTCAGCATGTTGTAAAATGGGTGGCCTCTAAAGAGGAAGATGAAGCAACCAAAGCAACACTACTAGATGTGGTGGATACCCCCATTAGTCCTGAACTTATCCCTGCCACAGAAGCGGGCGATATTCAACAAAAAACAGAAGATTTAGTAGGTCCCTACGAGTTACACGACTTTTTTCTATACCATTTTCTTCGCTTTGGCAGCAGACCATCTAAAATCTATTTCCTTGCACAAGTTGCTTTTGCCAATAAATATGAGGACGAGACCATAAAAAAATGGATCACGATCTTTTTCCGTCGTTTCTTTGCACAACAGTTCAAAAGATCGTGTCTACCCGATGGCCCTAAAGTGGGGGCTATTTCTCTTAGTCCACGTGGCGATTGGCGCATGCCTAGCGATGCGTGCTCAACCATTTGGCTAGACGAATGCAAGGCACTCGTATAAAGAGATTATAAACAGCCTTTAGTAGAGGGAAGTTCATAGTGGAAAATATCACGCTTCACTGCCATCTTGATGGCACGAGCAAACGCTTTGAAGATTCCCTCTATTTTATGATGCTCATTTGTTCCTTCTGCCTTAACGATTAGATTCATTTTGGCAGCGTCACTCAATGATTTAAAGAAATGAAAGAACATCTCTGTTGGCATATCCCCAATCATCTCTCGCTTAAAATCGGCTTCCCAAACGAGCCAAGAACGGCCACCAAAATCTAAACAGACTTGTGCCAAACAATCGTCCATTGGTAAAGAAAAACCATAACGCTCTATACCTCGTTTAGCACCCAAGCAGTTATAGAGACATTCGCCTAAAGCAATACCTACATCCTCAATGGTATGATGCTCATCCACTTGAAGATCGCCCTTTACCTGAATGGTTAGGTCAATCCCTCCATGCTTAGCAATCTGCTCGAGCATATGGTCAAAAAAGTGGAGTCCAGTAGAGATTGTACTTTTGCCCTTTCCATCGAGCTTCATCTCTATCTTGATATCGGTCTCTTTTGTGACTCTACTAATCGCAGCAGTACGTTCGCCAGCAAATAGGAATTCGGATATCTCGTCCCAGTTAGTGGTTACAAGTGCGCAGGTAGCATATAATGGATTGGCTTGTAGCTCACTACTATCTTCCTGCAACAGGATGGCCTTACAACCTAGATTAACGGCCAATTGAACATCGGTCCATCTATCGCCAATCACATAACTATTGGGCAGGTCGTAGGCTGGGTTGTTGATATATTTACCTAGTAAACCTGTTTTGGGCTTACGCGTCTCTGCCATCTCTTCTGGAAAAGTTTTATCGATACAGATATCATCGAAGGTAAAACCCTCTCCCTGTAAGGTGTTTAACATCAGCTTATGAACGGGCCAAAAAGTCTCCTCAGGAAAGGAAGCAGTGCCTAACCCATCTTGATTGGTTACCATCACCCACTCTACCTCTAACTTGTTCGACAAGAAGGCTAAGTTCTTTATCACTTTAGGGTAAAAAGCTAATTTTTCAAAAGAATCTAATTGATAATCTATTGGTGGCTCAACAACCAATGTACCATCTCTATCTATAAATACTATTTTTTTGCGCATTATTTTATTCTATTTATCTGTTGAATAATCGTTGAGGGCAGCGATTAATTGTTGATTTTCTAAGGGCGTTCCTACGGATATACGTAAACAGTTACCACATAAAGCAACGGTTGTTCGGTTTCTAACAATGATACCTCTACTGGTTAAAAACGAATAGATAGCAGTAGCATCGGTCACCTTTACCAATACAAAGTTAGCATCTGTAGGGTATAATTGCACACAACAGGCCGTGTTTTGCAGATTAAGAAGTAACTGTTTTCGCTCCTCTTTTATCCATTTAACCCATTGGTCTCTACTGGATTGGTCTTGTAAGAGCTCTTTTCCCTTCTCTTGTGTTAACTGATTAACATTATAAGGGTATTTAATTTTATTGAATAGCGCTATAATCTCTACAGATGCAAAAGCCATTCCTAAACGAATAGCAGCACTACCCCATGCTTTTGAAAAGGTACGATAAACCAGTAGATTAGGATAACGCTGCAAATCGGCAAGGAAAGAGGGGGCATCTGCAAAATCAACATATGCCTCATCTAGTGCCACGATGCCTTGAAAAGAGGTCAATAATTGTTCTATTTGCGCTCTATCGAGTAAATTACCTGTGGGGTTATTGGGCGAACAGATAAAAATAACCTTTGTCTGCTCATCGGCAGCGGCTAACAAGGATTGTGCGGTAAACTGAAAATTTGCATCCAGAGAAACACTACGATAAGCTATATCATTCAAATCGGCACAAACCTTGTACATACCATAGGTTGGATTAATGGCCACTACATTATCTACACCAGGCTGACAGAAAACCCGAAAGGTTAGGTCAATAGCCTCATCACTACCATTTCCTAGAAAAATTTGCGAAACTGGAACGCATAGTAGTTCTGCAATCATACGCTTCAAGTCTAACTGGAGAGGGTCTGGATAGCGGTTATATGGAGCATGATAGGGACTTTCATTCGCATCCAGAAAAACAGAAGCATCTACTCCTGAATACTCATCGCGTGCCGAAGAATAGGGAACAATATCCCAAACATTCGGTCTAACTAACTCTTGTAATGGTTTCATACTTATTTCTTTTTTTGCAGATAATCTAATCGAACAGTCACCGCATTCTTATGTGCATAAAGCTCCTCATTCAATGCCATCTCTTCAATAGTTGGACCGAGTGAACGAATCCCATCTGTGGTAATCTCTTGGTACGTGATTTTTTTCATAAAGCTATCTAGATTGACGCCGCTATATGCTTTAGCATAACCATGTGTAGGTAGCGTGTGATTGGTGCCAGAGGCATAATCGCCAGCACTCTCGGGAGCATACATCCCCAAGAAGACAGAGCCTGCATTAACAATTTGTGTAGCAACCTCTCGGTAGTTTTTTGTCTGAAGCAATAAATGTTCTGGAGCATATGCATTAACAAAAGCCACAGCCTCGTCTAATGTATGCACCAGTAGGATTGAACTGTTTGCAATGGAGAACTGTGCTATCTCTTGACGCGGCAGTTGTGCCAATTGTTGCTCTACCTCAGCAGCAACCTCCTCTACCAGCTGTGGCGAGGTGGTTACTAAAATGGCTTGACTATCTTTTCCATGTTCGGCTTGCGACAACAAATCGGCGGCTATAAAGATAGGAGAAGCCGATTCATCTGCCACTACTAACACTTCTGATGGACCAGCAGGCATATCAATGGCCAAGCCATCTAAAGAGACTTGCATCTTGGCTTCCATCACATATTGATTGCCCGGACCAAAGATTTTATGCACTTTGGGCACAGAAGCGGTTCCATAGCTCATGGCAGCAATAGCTTGTGCACCACCCGCTTTAAAGATTTTAGTTATCCCAACTAAAGAAGCAGCATAAAGGATGGTAGGATGAATAGATCCATCTTTATTAGGAGGCGTACATAGCACAATCTCTTTGCATCTCGCAATAGTAGCTGGTATACCCAACATT
>JAQWAN010000066.1 GCA_028707655.1 Bacteroidaceae bacterium | reverse complement strand
TATTAGCTACCCTTATTGCAGTTGATAAATAGGGATAGAGCTATACTACAATTAAAAACAGGGATGCCTCATTTTGATGCATCCCTGTTTTAGTTTAAAGAATAATTTTTAAGACTTTTCCACTCCATCCATTTACGCTGGTAGTGGTTGCTTTATACGGTAGCAAAGAGATCTCTTCTGCTTGATGGGTTAGCAGGTCGACAGCTTTATAACAATCGCGTGGAGGTATTTGCAGATAATCAAAGGCGTGTGATGGTATATTAATGGCTACTTCTATTGGGAAGGAATCAAAATTGATTACAAAGAGTAGCACCTCGTTTTGATATTTACGTAAGAAAGTGTAGTTTCTTTCCTTGTTAAACTTCCATCCATCTTGATTGACATACATCAAATCAAAAAAATCGCCCTGATAGATTGCTGCTTCTTTTTGACTTAAGTTTAAGATGGTCTGATAGGAATGATAGATAGCTTGTGTTTCTGTAGGAAACGAAGAGATATGATAATTGTTATTGATCCACTTCCGTATGGTAGAGACACTCCAATAATCGAAAATAGTGGTGCGACCATCTCTGCCACTAAAACCCTCTGCATCCATTCCTCTTTCTGCAAATTCTTGCCCAAAATAGGTCATGATAGGGCTTTTGTTTAAGCAGGTGGCAACTAGCATAGCAGGAATAGCTTTACGTGCCTCTTTTGCGAAGAAATCGGAAGCAATACGTTGTTCATCGTGATTCTCTAAGAAATTGAGCATTTTGTTTTCCATGCCATTGAGCGATTGCCAACAGGTGGTTATGCGTGTAGCTGGTATTTCTCCTCTTATAACACCTTTTAGGGTATCATAGAGACCCACTTTATCGTAGAGATAATCAAACAGTCCGTTGTAGATATAATTATGATATTGAGAGGGGTCGTACACTTCTGCTATAAAAAGGAGAGCTGGATACTCTTTTTTTACCTCAGTGATGGCCCAATGCCAAAATTCTACGGGTACCATCTCTGCCATATCACAACGAAAAGCATCTACTTTTTTGGAAGCCCAAAACAGTAGGATGTCCTTCATCTTAATCCATGTGTCTGGTGTGGGGGAGAAATGTGTTGAATTGCCATTGAAATAATTAATCCCATAGTTGAGCTTAATGGTTTCGTACCAATCGTTAATGGTAGGATGTGTGGTAAATAGGTTGTTGCCCGTTGCTTTTGCTGGACATTCAATATATGGATTGCCTAGTGTAGCAGAGGGGTTAAAGGTGTCTTTTAGCTGGCTGTTAGGCAAATAGTAGAAGTTATTATAGGGGCTGAAATTTAACGACGTATTATCCGTAGCACCTAAATCTTCAATAGCAGTAGGCTTGGCATCTGAGTGATATTGACGAGCCACGTGATTTGGCACAAAATCGATGATAACCTGTAGGTCTTGCTGATGGGTGCGGTCTACTAGTTGTTCAAACTCTTGCATTCTATCCGCTACCTTATCGGCTAAATCAGGGTCCACATCGTAGTAATCTTTGATGGCATAGGGTGAGCCTGCTTTACCTTTTACAACAGCAGGGTGATCTTGTAATATTCCTTTATATGTTGTTTGAGTAGCATGCTCTATAACACCTGTGTACCAGATATGCGTGATGCCTAGTGCTTTAATCTCTTGTAGTGCTTGGGTAGAAAAATCGGAAAACTTACCTACGCCATTTTCCTTTATTGAGCCATTAGGAATGGTATGATTGGTTAAATTGCCGAATAAACGTGTAAAAACCTGATAGATACTTATTTTCCCCATATCGTTCCTTTCTCCTCCATTAGTTTATTAAGAACTTCCGTTCCCGTTTTAAATCCTTGTTCAAAAATCTCTTCGGCCTTTCCTATCTCTCGGTTACTGTAGCCTGCTAGGTTATAGGGCTCTATTAGTAAATCGGCTATCTCTCGGTCGCGAATGGTGTTTGCTTGAAACATGAAATCGTATGAACGTTTAGCAATACTAATAAAATTCTTTTTATACTCATCAGCAACTAGTGGACTAACATTAATAGCTGCAATATGTTCACAGCAGTCGCGAATAACGCTAACGGGTAGATTATTGAAGACGCCACCATCTACATAATTTATTTCATCAATCTCCACTGGAGAAAACATGATGGGCATACAACAGGAGGCGGCAACCCGTTCTGCTATCGACCCTTGCTGAAAATGAATGCTTTTTCCATGGTCTAAATCGGTTGCTGTAACAATTAAAGGGATTTGTAAATCTTCCAATCGATTGGCGCGTAGGTTCTTACCGATAAAATCGATGAACGTATCTAGCTTATATAATCCAGATGTTCGTCTTGCCCAACTCGTTAGTGAGTTCGATTTATTATCCACAAAAAGGCGTACCACATCGTGTGGCTCCTGTCCATCAGCAATAAAAACGCCAGCAAGTGCACCTGCACTAACCCCTGATATAACGTCTGGTGTTATTCCTTTTTCTTTTAGTGCCTGAATAACACCTAAATGAGCAAAACCTTTAATAAATCCACCACTTAGTGCAAATCCTGTTTGGTAAGTAACCTTTTTTATTTCAGTTTTTTCAATCATAACGTGCGTTTAAATGAAAAGGGTAGTTGTAAATAGAGTGATATAAAAAAGCAATTCATACCTAGTAGATACTAAATTGCTCTTTTATGTTATAGCATACAAATTCTTATTGTAGGGCTAATAGATAACGAAAAAATTAAATCGTCTTATTTTTCAATACTATGTGCTGTTACTGATGCGTCTATTTTACGAATCAAACCCTGTAATACTTTACCTGGGCCACATTCTGTGAAATCGGTTGCACCATCTGCCACCATGTTTTGTATGGTTTGTGTCCAACGAACAGAGGCGGTTAGTTGTGCAATTAAATTAACTTTAATCTCTGCTGGGTCTGTATGTTGTTTACCGTCTACATTTTGGTAAACAGGGCACTTAGGTGTTTGGATAGTAGTTGCTTTTATTGCTGCTTCTAACTCCACTTTTGCAGGGTCCATTAATGGAGAGTGAAAGGCGCCACCTACTTTTAGAGGAAGTGCACGTTTGGCTCCTGCCGCTTTCATCTTCTCACAAGCTTCTGCTATGGCTTCATTGGTACCTGAGATAACGACCTGTCCTGGACAGTTGTAGTTAGCTGGAATACAAACGCCCTCGATAGATTGACAGATAGCTTCTACTTTTTCATCTGGTAGCGCAATAATTGCTGCCATAGTAGATGGATTTAATTCGCAAGCTTTTTGCATGGCTACTGCACGTGCAAAGACAAGGCGTAAGCCATCTTCGAACGATAGAGCACCCGCTGCTACTAAAGCTGAAAATTCACCTAAAGAATGACCTGCTGTCATCTCTGGCTTAAAATCATCTCCCATACATAATGCAGAGATAATAGAATGTAAATATACAGCAGGTTGTGTTACTTTGGTTTGGCGTAAATCTTCGTCTGTACCTGAAAACATAATATCAGTAATACAATATCCTAAAATATCATTTGCCTTTTCAAAAAGTTCTTTTGCTAATGGCACATTATCGTATAGGTCTTTTCCCATACCCACAAATTGTGCCCCTTGACCTGGGAATACAAATGCTTTCATATTTTCTTTCGTTTTAATTTGATGCATGCAAAAGTACTCATTTTTCAATTATCTGTGCAATAATTGACCGTAAAAAATGGGCGATGCTCTTCCTAATGTTTATTTGTAATATTTTAGGTGTTATTGTTTGCTTTTTTTATGAAAAAAGATACCTTTGCGATAATTAGTCTTATTGATTTCACTCAAATTTATTATAGAATTGTGTATCACTAACGCTCTATTTACTTATGAAAAAAATATTAGTTACCGGAGGTGCTGGATTTATTGGTTCTCACCTATGCACACGATTGATTGAGGAGGGTAATGAAGTTATTTGCCTTGATAATTTATATACAGGTTCTTTATCCAATATAGCTCATCTGTCTACGAGCAAGCATTTTAGTTTTATGACACACGATGTGTCGAATTCCTTTTATTATGACCATTTAGATGAGATTTATAATCTGGCTTGTCCAGCTTCTCCCATTCATTATCAATTAGATCCTATTCAGACCACAAAGACATCTGTATTAGGGGCTATGAATGTGTTAGGGTTGGCTAAACGAACGGGTGCTAAAGTGTTACAAGCCTCTACTAGTGAGGTGTATGGCGATCCAGACCAACATCCGCAATCCGAATCTTATTGGGGAAATGTAAATACAGTGGGTATTCGTTCTTGCTATGATGAGGGAAAGCGTTGTGCAGAAACATTGTTTATGGATTATCACCGTAAACATAATGTGCCTATTAAGATTATTCGTATCTTTAATACCTATGGCCCACGTATGATGCCACATGATGGACGTGTGGTTTCTAATTTTATTCTTCAAGCTTTACGCAATAGAGATATAACGGTGTATGGTGATGGTAGTCAAACACGCAGTTTTCAGTATGTAGACGATTTGATTAATGGTATGCTTCTTATGATGAAGACACCCAACGATTTCACCGGCCCTGTTAATCTGGGTAACCCGAATGAATTTACCATTAAAGAGTTGGCAGAACGTATCATTGAGATGACGGGATCTAAATCGAAAATTGTATATAAAGAATTACCAGAAGATGATCCAAAACAACGTAAGCCAGATATCTCTTATGCTAAAAAGATGCTTAATTGGGAGCCTAAAATAGATTTTAAAGAGGGAGCTGCTCGTATGATTAAATATTTTGATCAACTTTAAACTTTTGATATATAAAAAAAGATGAATTTTAATCCCTCAGAATATAAAATCCTGATAGTAGATGATGTATCCACCAATATATTGCTACTAAAGGTAATGTTATCGAATGAAAAGTTTAATGTTGTTACTGCTAATAGTGGACTAGCTGCTATTGAATCTGTAAAAACGGAGCATCCAGATCTAATTTTATTAGATGTTATGATGCCTGGTATGAATGGATTTGAGGTGGCACGTGTCTTAAAATCGGAAGAAGCCACAAAAGATATTCCTATCATTTTTATTACAGCTTTAAATAGTCCTGAGGATATTGTAAAAGGTTTTAAAATTGGTGCGAACGATTTCGTTTCCAAACCGTTTAACAAAGATGAATTGTTGATTAGGGTAAAGCATCAACTCTCCTTGATAGCTGCCAAACGTACAATCCTTCAAAAAACAGAGGAGCTTGAGCTCACCATTGAAGCTCGTGATAAGCTCTATTCTGTTATTGCGCACGACCTACGTTCGCCTATGAGTTCCATCAAGATGGTGCTCAATATGCTCTTATTAAGTATAAAGCCAGAAACGATTGGTCAGGAGGAGTTTGAGATGCTATCGGATTGTAATCAAACCATAGAGGATGTTTTTGGTCTACTTGATAACCTATTAAGATGGACCAAAACCCAGGTGGGTAGATTGCATGTTGCTTTTCAGAATTTTGATGTTATTGCTCTTACAGAGGGCGTAAAACAGGTCTCTACGATGGTGGCTAAAGCTAAAAATATTCAATTGGTGTTGGATAAAAGCGACGACCTAACCACGCTGAACGTTTGTGCAGATGCTGATATGGTACAAACAGTGTTACGTAATTTTATTAGTAATGCTATAAAATTCAGTGAAGAGGGTAGTAGTATCATTATCCGTATCAAATCGGAAGGGGAGAAAGCTGTTCTAAGTGTACAAGATGCCGGATGTGGTATACCAGAAGAGGGACAAGCTAAGTTGCTGCATACCAATACGCACTTTAGTACGTTTGGAACAAAAAAAGAGCAAGGATCTGGATTAGGTCTCTTGCTCTGTAAAGATTTTGTGGAGAAAAACAATGGTGAGATGTGGTTTGAGTCCACTGTGGGAGTGGGTTCTACTTTTTACTTTTCTCTTGCACTAGCCGACGACCGATCTAGTTTAACTAAATAGTCAAAATGCTTACCTTCTGTTAGCAACGTTAATTGATACCCATAACGTTTGCTATAGTAGGTAAGCGTTTCGATATCTATGTATAACCAATTAAAGGTTTCTCCAATAAGATCTTTGTAGCTCATCTTAAAGTCTATCTCTCCGTAGTACTTATCTGCTAAGTTAATAGAAAAACCATGGTCCTCCTCTTCATAGAGATAGCGCAGATCGGAAGAGTCCATGTATAGTGCACCTCCTGCTGCTAAAAGTCGGTCGACTTGTGCAAAAAAAGTCTCAAAACGGTTTACCTCTCCAATAATGCCAGCACCATTCATTAAGAGTAGAATCGTGTCAAACGGTCCTTCTAACTGTGGGTCAAAAAAATCAATCTGCTTGCACCTTTTTACTCCTCTGCTTTTCATCGTCTCTACGGAGAGGGCTGAAAGGTCTATGGCTGTAACATCTAGCTTGTTCTCTTGAAGAACCAATGCGTGACAGCCAGCTCCACCACCTACATCTAATACTCTACCTTTTGCTTCCTGCAAAGCTCTCTGTTCAATAGGACTCATCTCCTCGAAGGTTCTAAATAGATGTGCAATAGGAATTTCATCTTCATCAAATTGGGAGGAGAAAACACGTAATGTGTCGGTTGCTTTTCCTTGATGATAATCGGATATGGCTTTTCCCATAGGATCTTTGTCCATGGCTAATAGGGAAGTATTCATTTTTTTACTGTTTTTGTACGCTGCAAATATAGATATATTTATGTAATAAAAACAGCGCATAAGTTTATGTTTTTTTATCTCTGATTTTCAGATGATTATGGAATATTTCTAAATTTAGGAGAAAAAAGAGTTTAACATAGTTGCTCAATAAAAAAATAACTCCTATATTTGCACCGCGTTTGAGAGAAAACGCAACAAGGAAGTTTGGGTGAGTGGCTGAAACCACCAGTTTGCTAAACTGACGTACGGGCAACCGTACCGCGAGTTCGAATCTCGCAGCTTCCGCTTTATTTTTATGCACTGCTATAAAGTGTCTTAGGATTAATAAGTTTGAGTGTATTTGGCGGGTTCGTCTAACGGTTAGGACGTATGCCTCTCACGCATGAAATACGAGTTCGATTCTCGTACCCGCTACAAAGTCTCTAACGTATGATGAAAATCATGGTTAGAGACTTTGTTATTTTTAAGAAATAGAGTTAATAATAGTTCTATTGTGTTTTATTAGTTATATATTTGCTTATCGGACGGAGTTACTCTTTTGGAGTAGTGCATGACTTTTAGCCATGGCCCGTAAGTTAGCTATCCTAATACAATAAAACACAGCTATGTTAAATAGATTCTTCTTTATAAATTGTTTCTTTTTTCTTTTTGCATCACTAGTGTCTGCTGCTACTATTCGAGGCACTGTAATAAGCAATAGAGAGCGTTTACCCGTGGCTTATGCTACCCTGTTGTTAAAAGGTACGGATATAGGAGCAATCACGAATGAGAAGGGGGAGTTTTCCTTTCCCTCTTTATTGCCCGGTTCTTATCGATTCATTGTTTCAGCCGTAGGGTATGTGCCGCTGGAAACGCCAGAATACTTGCTACGTACAAAAGATGTTTCTATCACTATTGAATTAGAGGAGAGTATAGAGCAGTTGGCCGAAGTAGTGGTGTCTGCTAATCCTTATGACCATCTAGCTAAAAACCCTATTAGTGTACACGCTATTGGTATACAGGAGATTGAAAAGAGTCCTGGTGCTAATCGTGATATCTCCAAAATTATCCAAGCCTATCCTGGCGTAAGCTACTCCGCTGTGGGTTATAGAAACGATTTAATGGTAAGAGGAGGTGGTCCTTCGGAAAACAAGTTTTATTTAGATGGTATTGAAATTCCGAGTATCAACCATTTCAGCACACAAGGTGCCACGGGAGGTGTCTCTGGTATTATTAATGCCGATTTATTGCGCGATGTGCAGTTCTATAGTGCCGATTTTCCTGCGAATGCCGGAAATGCAGTGAGTTCCGTTTTACAATTTAACTTAAAAGATGGAACGGTAGATGGCACCAATTATAAGGGTACATTGGGCGCATCCGAAGTATCCTTTGTGACAAGTGGTCATTTTTCGGAAAAGAGTACCTATATCTGTTCTGTACGTCGCTCCTACCTTCAGTTTCTATTTAAGCTCTTAGACCTTCCTTTTTTACCCACCTACTCGGATGCACAGTTCAAATGGAAACATCGCTTTAATAGTAAAAATGAACTTACGCTACTTGGCTTAGTGGGTATTGACGATTTAAAGATTAATGATGATGCTTCTTCTGAACGAGCGCTATACACCATTGGTTATATCCCCGAGATACAGCAACAGGCCTTTACCATAGGTGCTAAATATAAATTTTATGCCCCTCATTCCATTCGGTCCGTTATAGCCAGTTATAGCTTTCTGAATAATAAGAGTGAGAAATACAAAGATAATAACAGAGAGCAAGCCGATTTATTGCGACTTAAATATAGTTCGCAAGAGCGTAAGGCTCAGTTGCGTATAGAGAACAAAACAACGCTACGAAATTGGACGCTTATGTATGGTGGCGAGGCTAATTATTTTTCGTATGATATGGAGAGTAAACAGCAGCTCTTTTTTGATACGACACCAGTGATGCAGATCTATGCTACTGATTTGTCCTATTTAAATTGGGGTACCTATTTCTCGCTATTATATGCTACCCCGCAAAATAAAATAAATGTATCCTTTGCTTTACGTGCAGATGCATGTAGCTATAATAGCTATATGCGTAATCCGTTGCACCAACTCTCTCCACGCTTTAAGTTCTCTTATCTAATCAATCGTCACGTAACAGCAAGCGTAAATATGGGCATCTATAATCAACGACCTCCTGCCACGGCATTAGGCTTTAAAGATAATGCGGGTGTATACCTCAATAAAGATTTAACCCGTTGGCGGAATTAAATTAGCGCATATTTAATCCTTCCAATAGGTCTATTGTTCATTTTGTTGATGTATTGCAAAATCGTAAGAGCGCTAATCTTACTGATTATCCTAGTAAAAATCCCA